>JBDUDE010000729.1:0-6115 GCA_040003105.1 Mucilaginibacter sp.
GGTGGACATCGAATAGTCACCGCTATCGGAAATTCCTCTATTGCAGTTGCGAGACAGGCTGCAAAAAGATGGGGGTATTTGAATTCCCATTTCTTACGTTGGGCTGAGGAAGGACTTACTTATTCTCTCCAGGAAGGTACATGGAGCAAAGGGTTTGGTATGCTCCATAGCGTTAGAAATCACCCGGCATATCACTTAAATATGATGCGAGTTGTTGCTGAAGGAGTAGGCTACTTAGGTCTGTTAGCGGGGTCTTTTTGGGGAGGAGCCCAATTGTCATCCAGGAAAGATGATTAAACCAATAACCATCGCTAAGTGCTTGTGTATAATGGACACCTAAAATGGATAAGCCTTTAAAAGCCACCCTTGCACCCGTCTATTATGGGTGCGTAACATAGATTAACATTTAAAATGTGACTAAAAATCTAACATATTAATTATCAAAAAAATACCTATTCAAAATGAAAAACAACATCACTGCAATAGCAGTTTCTGAAAACGGAACAACATATAAGGTGTACGGCACGATACGCAATGTATACCAGCAACCTATGCCCGGGGCAACTGTTAGGGCCTATAAAAAAGGGCTGCACGGCAGGAAACTGCTCGGTGAAGCTATTACCGCAACTGATGGTACCTATGCTATAAGTTACACGCTTAAAAATAGCAATACCGCAGCATTAAGGGTTGGCGCGTATGATGCAAAGAATGTCCTGCTTAAGGAGAGCGGGGTGCATTATGAGGTGCCTGCAGAATTGCAGGCAGATCTTGATTTGAGCGATAAATCCCTTGCGAGCATCGCTCAGTACGACCAACTGTTAAACTTACTTGCGCCATTTACTGAAGATGTGCCCCTGGCTAAAATGACAGAAACGGCCGATAAACCCAACTTCAGCTTTATTACCCAAAAAACCGGCGTAACGCGCCAGGCTGTTGAAATGATGGCTATGACAGCCCGTTTCGCAGCGTTCTCATCATTGCCGGCCCAGGTGTGGTATGGTATATTAGCTCAAAGGATGCCTCCTTTAGATCTTGTTTTTACCATACGCATTTCACCGTTGGAGGATTTTGAAACCAGGCTTGATAAAACTTTTGATGCGCTTATGCACACACCGGTAGCTGCACTGACTGAGGGATTACAGCAATCGATTGACGCAAATATTATCGCGTATCCGGTAAGCGCCGACCTGGTAAAAATAAGCACACAATTAAGTGAACAATTACTTGCCTACGCCAAACAGCACCCGGTTACCGGTGCGCAATCCTTATTGCACCAAAAAGCGGAGCTTGGCGGGCTAAAGGGAGCGGAACTGCAGGCCTTTATTAAATTAAAAGGCTCCCATACAGGTACCGAGAATGATTTCTGGGAGCAGGTGCAAGGCACGCCTGCCTTAAAAAAGGTTAAGAAGCCCGAAACGGTACGAGCCGTGTTTCATATTGCGAAGTTAACCGGAAATAACTTGCCGCTTACGGAGCACCTGGTTAAAACTCAAAAAATCGCATCCGTAGCGGGTATTAAAAAACTGGCAGGCTATGACCATCACGACTGGGCGGCCCTGCTAAAAAAACATAAAATCACATTGGATGATACGGTTCCCGGGAAGACAAAAGAAGAAAAGGTAAAAAATTATGCCACGCAGCTGGATTCGGCCTTTACTGGTGAATACCCTGCCGCAGCCTTTGCTGCACGCCTGCAAAAAGACACCAAAAGCAAGCTGCCACACAGAGATAAAGTAAGTGAGTTTTTGCAGAAGAACGAAGATTTTGACCTGCTAAACCACCACGTGGGCACGTTTATAAAAGAGAACAAACATGCCGTTCCTGAAAAAGACGCGGCAGATGTGGCCCACCATATGCGCCGGATACAAAGAGTGGCCAAACTTACGCCGACCTATGATAAGGCTGCGGTGCTGTTGGACGATAATATCCATTCGGCACACCAGGTTTACAAAATGGGGCGAGATAATTTTGTAAAAAAATACGGCAAAAAATTAGGTGCAGGGGAAGCGGAACAAATATTTCAGAAAGCCGGTACGGTACATGCCACCGCGCTGGCGCTGGCCAGCAACCTCAGATCCATGTCTGATGCTTCAGCTATGAATGCCTTTCCTGATTTTAAGGCAGCCATCACCGGGACATTGTCTGCTGATCTGCCCGACCTGGACACGTTATTTGGCCATACCGATTACTGCGATTGTTCCGAATGTAATTCAGTATACGGGGCCCCGGCCTATCTTACGGATATACTCCACTATTTGGATCAGCGGCACAGCACCCTGCCCCCAATCGGCGGAAAGACCCCATCGGTAAAAGATATACTGCTGCGGAGGCGGCCGGATATTGGCGACATAGATCTGCAATGTGATAATACAAATACCCAGGTGCCTTATATTGACATCGCCTGCGAAATAATGGAAGATTATATCGCACCACCCGTTATCTTGGTGGTCGGTACTTTTTTACCATTATTGGTAAAAGGAACCATCCCCCCGTCACTTTTAACAGAAATAAAAGCCCGGTTTGTTGCATTAGCTTTAGCCAATGTCAGCAATCTATTAACCAATGCAGCCGCGATATCAGATCCCTATACCGTAAAACACCTGCTGGAAGACAATACCTATGTCACCCAAACACATTGGATCATCAGGGATTCCCAGGTTGCGCTAAGGGCAACCCAGTTCCCCCCTGCAGTAGGCACCCCTAACGGTTATTTAGAGTTTAGGGTGCTGCACCAGACCCTGCTTTCATCCGATGCCATCAGCACGGGCCCGGAGTATATCAATACCCATGTATATTCTAATTATATAAATGTAGCCAAAACACCTTTTACACTTCCATTTGACTTATTTGAAACAGAAGGCGACCTGTACCTGGAAAAACTGGGCATAAAAAAGACCGATTTGATCGATATCTTCAGAAAAGAAGATAAAGCGTTGCCAGGTGCCTCGACCGCAGATATCAAAATGGCTTATGCCAGCCTGGGGGTTAATGAAGCTGAGCAAATACTGATATTTACCGCCGACCCTGCAAAACAGTCGCTTTACTGGCGTACTGTAGCACCCATCATCACCATTGCGGTAAATGTATTTGAAAAACTTAGCGGGTTAAATTACGCACAGGTACTTAACCTGGTGCAACTGCAGTTTATCAACCCGGCAAAAGATACGCTGATAGAGCACGATGATCTTTCTGCCAATACCACCACGCAGCGCCTTACTAACCTTACCCCGGTAAAACTGGATGCCATGCACCGTTTTATACGTTTATGGCGCAAAACAAGCCTGACCATGAATGAACTGGATGCCATTATCATGTCTCCATTTATAGGGCAGGGCAAGATCGTCAGCAAGCTGGCTTTACAGTTGCAACAGTTTTTTGCACTGCAGCAAAAGCTGCAGCTCAATGCTTTTCAATTGCTGGCTTTCTATCAAAATATCGACACCACGCATAATTTACCAGATTGCCTGTACAATCAAATGTTTCAGAACAGTGCGATCACCAGCCCCGTTAGCGTTAACTTTTCTATCGCGGCAGCAACCCCCGGCACCTTAGGTATAGCAGAAGCAGATAAGGCAGTGATTGCCGCAGTGCTGCAGGTATCTGTAAACGATGTAAATGCGCTGATAGCCAGCACAGTTTCAAGGATATCTTTCCCGGCGCTTTCTGTAATGTACAGGTTAGCGCAACTGGCACAGTCGCTGGGCATAACGGTAAATGACCTGCTGACGTTACTGAAGCTGATCGATGCCAATCCTTTCAAGGACCTGCAGTCAACCAGCCTGTTCATTCAAAAATATAATCTATTGCAGGCATCCGGCTTCAGCATTGATGAGCTGAACTATGTATTACGTCATCAGGATAACAGCAGCCATTCGCTGGTGCCTTCTGCCAGCCAGGTATCAACTGCATTAATACAGTTGCAGAATGAGCTTTTAGCAGTACGCGTAGCTACGCAGACTGCGCCTGATACCAATGGACTATTATTAACCAAGTGGCTATCAGACAGTGTGTTCAAATGGGATACGGGCCAGCTGGGCAGGTTGCTTGGCATATTAAATACCGTTGATGACACAGAATACAAGCAAAAACTTACCGATAACAGCAACTTCCTGCTCAACCTTAGGATGGTGTATCATGACGCGGTGACAACAGCTGATTTGCCGGCACTGCCGCTTACCACAGCAACTCCGGCCGTACCCATTGTATTTCCATCATCAATTGCTTCACAAATAGCCTATGACACGGATAAAAAGCAGTTGAAACTAACCGGGTATATGAGCCCGGCCGACAAGACCGTTTTATTGGCCTTGAACGCGGATGTGGCCTATCAAACGGCTGTGAATGCATTATTTACAGCCGCGCAACAAACCGACAGCAGCGCCGCAAACATCTTCTTTGCCGCGGCGGCCGATATCACCGCCGCACTGAACAACATACCAGGTAGCAAAACAGCCGACCGTTTTGCTTTCTTTAACAACAAGCTGTCGCCGGTGTACAAAAAGCTGCAGCAGCAGAATGTATTGATCAAAGACATCAGCAACTGGTTCACTATCGATAAAAAAGTAGTTACCCAGTTACTGACCCTGGTACCGGCTGTGTATACCGATTTGACAGCTGATAATTTTGTAAATAAAATAGTTACGCCAGGTGACCCTGCCAGGCCATACCCGGTACAGTTTGACCGTTACCAGTTTGTGGCCAAAATTTGCTTTATTGCCGGCAGGTTAAAATTAACTGATGCTGATTTAGGATTCTTACTAGGACATGCAGTTGATATCGGCAGCCTTAATTTGTTAACCCTGCCGCTGGCGCCTGTAGGCACCGCGGTAACTACCTTCCCTACGTTTGAAGCCTTCATCAACCTGCTGCGCTTTCAGCAATACTATCCGGCCAAAATAACAGATCCGGTTAATCATATTACGCTATCCATCTATACTATTTTAACGGATGCGATAAGCCAGGGAACCTTGCCCGGTGCTGCGCTGACTACCTATACAGCTAACCTGGTAACCACTCTATCGTTACTGACGGGATGGAACGCAGCTGATCTTACTTCATTTATAGGCCTGCCTACAACTGGCATTACGCTTACCTTACCGGCAGATATCAAATCGGTGCCTGTTTTAATGCGTTTGCACCTGCGTTTTGTGATGCTGCAGCAATTAGGAATTGCTGCTGTTGATGCACTGGCCTGGACCAAAGACTCGTTGCTTGCTGCCGATACCGCGAAAATTAAACAGGTACTCAAACAACGGTATAACAATAGCGACTGGCTGCAGGTAAGTAAACCGCTACAGGATACCCTGCGCGAAAAGAAACGCGATGCACTGATCGCTTACCTGCTGGCCAACCCCGGCACGCAGACCTGGCATGACACCAATGACCTGTACAATTATTTTCTGTTGGATGTAGAAATGTGCTCCTGCCAGCCTACTTCACGCATTGTGCAGGCAACCAATACGGTGCAATTATTTGTACAGCGGTGCTTTCTTAGTTTGGAAAATGCCATAATAATTGATTCGGCAGTTGATTCTGACTGGTTGCAATGGCAGTGGATGAAAAACTTCAGGGTATGGCAGGCCAATGTAAAAGTGTTCCTGTATCCCGAAAATTATATAGAACCAGAGTTGTTGCCTGGTGTAATTAAGTCGCCGTTCCTGGCCGAACTGGAGAATGACCTGCTGCAAGGTGAAGTAACAGCCACCAATGCTGAGGACGCCTTTCAAGCATACCTTGAGAAATTGAGCAACGTGGCCAGGCTGGAAATAAAGGGGTCGTATTATGACGATCTTTCAAAAACCCTGCACGTGTTTGGCCGCACATTTGGCGGCGACCCTAAGGTGTATTATTACCGCAAGTTTATTAAGGGCCGCCGCTGGACACCCTGGATAAAAGTGGATTTGGATATTAACAGTGAGTTTATAATACCGGTGGTGTATAATAACCGTGTTTATTTGTTTTGGGCTATCATTACAGAACTGGCAAATCCGATCCAACAGGTAAACGTGCCCCAGGCGGGTCAGCAAGCCTTCGATTTAAAGCCGCCCAGCAAGAACTGGCAGATACAACTGGCTTACAGTGAATATAAAAACGGTAAATGGACGCCAAAGAAAAT
>JBDUDE010000615.1:0-20599 GCA_040003105.1 Mucilaginibacter sp.
CAATCACCCTGGTAAACAAAAGCTCCGATAAAAGCTTCGATTTTAATATAATCCCGGGCAAAAATATATCATCAATTAACGTAACGCGGCTAACCGCACCAGCTATAGATGCCGGCGCCGGCGTAACGTTTGGCGGCGCATCAGTTAAAACTGATGGAACTTTTGGCGGGTTACGTCAGAAAATTCCACCATTAATAAAACAAGCTTTATAGTTACCGTGCCAGCCGGCAGTGCCGCCGTTGTGGTTGCCCAGTAAGCGGGGGTTTCAACGGGTTAACATTGGAGATCAGTTTTACGGGATAATCAGGCCTGTTTAAAAACGATAAAACCAATGGTTAAGGGGGGTTACAGGGGGTTACACAAATTTCGAAGATTTTGCGTTAAGTATTTGATAATAAGTATTTTATGATTTTTAGGGGGGTTACACGTGAACACCCCGTCTATGGCGGTTAATTCCGTTGCTAAAGCCATACCGCCCGCCAGCGACACAAATTTAATCAGGAAACTCACCGATGTAATTGTAAATCCTTCCGTGCCAATGACTGTGTTTGCCAGTTTGTCAGTACGCTGTCATGTAAAAAATGAATTAATTTTTACAAAATTTCGCCGCGTGTCATGCCCACTGACAAATTGTCAAAAAAATATTTTAAAGTATTAAGGTTTCAGTGAAGGCTTAGTTTTGGATCAGTTTTTTAACGAAATTTATAAAAACGCCGGCATCATAATCTGTGCTGCCGGATGATACAAAACGCTGCAATTAATTTTTTAGCCTGAAGTTAATAGGCGGAATAAAAAAACGTTTTTTTAAGTATAATATTCAAAATCAGCTAAAAAAACAATCTTATTCCTGAAAAAACCTTTTATTTCTACTAAAAATCTTCAAAATATCAGTAAAAATTAAAATAACACCCATTTTTTAAGCGATTTAAAAAATAAGCTAATTTTCAATTTCACCGTTTTCGGGCCGAAAAATATTTTTTTTTAAATGGCATGTTTTGTGTCGCCACCATGTGCAGAACGCATTTTTGTTCTGAAGAGTTATTAATCATTTTTTAAATAAATACTTAAAATTAAGCCCATGTTAGTTGTATTAGAAGTTGTTGCCCTGTTAGCTGTTATCATTTTACCGTTAGTTCCTGCTAAAAGGACAGCGAAATAATTAAGATATAAAACCGCTTAAGAAATTTGAAGGACGGCCCGTTTGGCTGTCCTTTTTTATTTTACAAAATCCGACTGGCTTTGCATTGGGTAACGGCGACCTTATTTTCTATATTTGACCCGATATTAAACTAATGAGCCAGAGAGAAATAAAATGCCCGCACTGCGGCAAATGGACTTTATGGGAAGGCGATGTTGATGACAGGTGCATTAATTGTAACGGCTTTTTAGAAACCCACCAGTTTTCGCGCGGCGTGGAATGGAAGGCCCGGCAGGAGGCAATAAAAGAAAGCGGCTTCCTTTACATACGCCCAGGCGATGGCCTTGTTAAACGCATTTTGAAAAGATCGATAAGCTACTTCCGTTGGTTTGGCATTTACCTGCAGATACTTTTTTTTGTTGTGGTAACCATTATCATTGTTTTAATAAGCCTGATACCGGGCTAAATGAAAACCCTGCTCAACAGATGGTTTATAACCGGCTGTATTGTTTGGCTCATGGTGTTTGTCACCAGGAAGCTGCATTGCCCCATTCCCTTTATCAATGGCTACATTACCGATGTATTTGCCATACCTGTTATTGCCACCCTCGCGCTTTGCTTTCAGCGGGCGGTTGTGTTTAAAACCGATTTTTATACACTTTCAAAATGGCATGTGATTTTTATTACGTTTTATGTATCAGTAGCATTTGAGCTGCTGCTGCCCTGGCTATCCAAAACCTATACCGGCGACTGGGTTGATGTTGGGCTTTATTGTATTGGGGGGATGTTTTTTTATAAGGTGATGAACAGGCCGGTGGTGGAGGTTAGAAGTTAAAGTCAATCGCACACGAATTAATAAATCAAAATTTGTAATTTTGTTTAAAGCGATGATAATATGCAAAGTCAGAAACTAAGCTCTTTACAATTAGAGCTATTAAAGATCTATTCTTTTCAACCAAAAGAAGAAGATCTAATGGCTGTAAAAGAAATGTTGGCAAAATACTTTGCCGAAAAACTTCAAAAAAGAATAGATCAGTCTGTAGAAGAAAAGAATATCACGGAAGAAGACCTTAACCGTTGGATAAATGAATAAGCTTCGGTTTATTTTAGATACAAACATCTTCCTTGTCTCATTAGCATCAAAATATAAATTTCATTGGATCTATCAGGGCTTATCAATAACAAATATGACCTCGTAATTTCTAACGAAATTATTTTTGAATATCATGAGCAAATAATTTTGAGATATGGACTCGATTTTACAGAAAGCACTTTAGAATTCTTATTGTCCCTCCCAAATGTTTTTCAGGTTAACCCTTCCTTTTTATGGCAACTGGTGGAAAATGATAAAGACGATAATAAGTTCGTTGACTGTTACATTGCTAGTCAATCAGATTATATTATCAGCAATGACAAACATATCCATCAAATTAAGACAAGTGTTTTCCCCCAGATTTCGGTTCTTAAATATGAGGAATTTGAATTAAAGTTTAAAGAAGCTTTCGCTTCTTAAGAGCCGAATCAACCATTCCCCACCCTCAACGCCCCTGTCGGGCACTTCGCTACCTGTTCTGCAATTTCTTTGCTCGTAGCCCCATCCGTATTAACCCATGGCTTTGCAGCGGGATTAAACACCTGTGGTAATTGCGTGGCGCAGCGGGCAGCATGTTTGCAAAGTTCGGGGCGCCACTCAACAGTAATTCCACCGTTTGTATAGCTGTGCGTTTTTTCTACTTCGGTATCGGTGTAGGCAAAGGTGCGTACCTGTATTTCGCCCTCTAATATTTTTGATACCGGGCAAACTTTGGCAATTTGAGTTAGGCGTTCGCGCTGTTCATCAGTAACCGGCGATAAAAAATTCAGGTCGCGGTCAATTACTGTGATTTTCTTATCACCTTCCAGCTTAAAAAACATATTAACGGCAATAGCAATCTGCGGAATGTCCCAGCCCTTGCGGTCGATATACATGCGCAAGGTTGCCAGCGTACAGCAGCCGAGCGATGACAGCAGCAACGTATAAGGGTCGGGCCCCAGGTCCTTCCCTCCGGCAATTTCCGGCTCGTCCGAAATAAACTGGCCGTTGCGCCATACCACCGTACATTTAAATTTTT
The DNA here is from genome assembly GCA_040003105.1 of Mucilaginibacter sp. GTDB lineage: Bacteria > Bacteroidota > Bacteroidia > Sphingobacteriales > Sphingobacteriaceae > Mucilaginibacter. Next base: position 3,250 of record JBDUDE010000615.1, read on the forward strand.
CGGTGCCAATACTGGCAGCCACCGGGTTTGTTAATATGTATTCCATTATACTCCTTCCTGCTATGAACTATGAACTTTTCAACCACAACCTTTCCTGCTATGAACTATGAACCATCAACTAAAAAAGCACATCCCCAAACTCCGGCGTTAACTCAAATATCTTTTTAGCAAACGGGCAATAAGGCAATATTTTCATTTTGTGCTCACGGGCATATTCAACCCCGGCCCTCACCAGTTGCTTGCCCAGGCCTTTCCCTTCATAAGCTTCGTCAACCTCAGTATGGTCAATGATAAACTTGTCCGGCCCCGAAAAAATATAGTGCATCAGGCCAACTTCTTTACCATTGTCTTCTATAAAAAATGCGCCGCGTTTGCCGTCGTTTTTGTTTTGTACCTGCATATTTTAGTTCATAGTCGATAGTTCATGGTTCATAGCCGAACCTTTGTAGTTCGTCATAAAATTACGATATTTATTAGTTATTGGAATTAGGGTGCTTTAGTTTAACAGAAAGATTTTACTTTCGGACTTTACAAAAATCTCTAGTCGCTAACCTCTGGTCAACTAAAATGGAACCCATTACCGTAAGCACCCTCAAAACATTCGAAGCATTGGCAAACGTGCCCGATGAACAGTTGCAATGGCTGATAGACACCTGCGAAGAGCGAATTTTACCGGAAGGAACGCTATTTATGAAACCGGGCGATGCAATGGTGGGCCCTCATTTTATTATTGATGGCGAACTTGCGGCGTTTGTGTCGCAAAATAACAGCAAGCGCGAGCTGGGCATATTTGGGGCAGGCATTATTACTGGCTACCTGCCCTACTCTCGTGGTAAAACATCGAACGTTTATATGAAGGCCCGGAACGAAGTACGCATCCTTGCTTTCCCTACGGAGCGGATAAGGGAAATGATAAAAGATCATTTTGAGCTTACACAGGCACTGGTGCATGTAATGAGCAACCGCGTACGCGAGTTCACCGCTTTTCAGCAGCAAAACGAAAAAATGATGGCGCTTGGTAAGTTATCGGCAGGCTTGACGCATGAGCTTAACAACCCGGCATCGGCCATTGTGCGCGATTCGGTTTCGCTGCGCGAACACCTGCGGCTTGAGCCGCAGACCTTTAAAAAGCTGATTGCTATTCAAATGGACAACAAGCAGGTCGATGCTGTTAACGATGAACTGTTTCGCGTGTTGGCCGAAACGGAACGGCCCAAGCTTACCCTTAAAGAAAAAACGAAACGCGAAGAAGAAATTGGCGATTGGCTGGAGGGGCTCGACATAGAAGACCCTTATGATATGGCCGAAAACTTCGTAGATTTTAATTTCAAGGTGGAAGACCTGGAAAATTTTAAAAGCCATATCCCCGACACTTATTTATCGCCGGTTTTTGGGTGGATAAATACCGTGCTGGTTACCGAAAAAATGGTGGAAGATATACAGGAATCAGCCCGCCGTATTGCCGAACTGGTAAAATCGGTAAAAACGTTTACCCACATGGACCGCGGGGCCGATAAACAATATGCCGATATACATATTGGTATCCGTAATACCCTAACCATGCTGGGCTATCGCAAAAAGAAAGGCAATATCACCCTTGTTGAAGATTTCGACTTTACCCTGCCGCCAGTGAAAGCCCTGATCGGTGAACTAAACCAGGTTTGGACCAACCTGATTGATAACGCTTTTGACGCCATGGAACAAAATGGCAAAGGTACCTTAACCATCAAAACCGAAAAAGATAAGGAGTTTGTCCGCGTTAGCATTATTGACGACGGCCCCGGGATTCCCGAAGAAATACGCTCAAGGGTGTTCGACCCGTTTTTTACCACCAAAGAAATGGGCAAAGGCACCGGCATGGGGCTCGAGGTGGTGCAGCGGATAGTGAACCAGCACAAAGGCTCGATAAAAGTTAGTTCCGTACCGGGGCATACGGAATTTGTGGTGTGCTTCCTGATAGATGGGTGAGGAAATGCGGAAGTCGGAATGCCGATTGCGGATTTGCCATTTTCGTTGTAGAGACGCAATACTTGCGTCTTAAACGAGATATAGGTAAACCAATGTTCGCCGCCTGTCTGCGGGAGACACAAAGTATTGTGTCTCTACAATCTGCGATTACCCCTTCTTAATCACATAAAAAAATATCCGCGTCCTGGTTTCAAATCCAAGCGATTGATAAAGATTTATAGCCCTTTCGTTTTTGGCTAACACATGCAGAAAGGGTATTTCGCCTGCTGCCTTTATGCGCGCTACCTGGTACATAATTAATTGCGCGGCATAGCCCTTGCCTAAGTGGTCGGGATGGGTGCATACGGCACTTACCTCGGCATAGGGTTTTGGGTTTAAACGCTGGCCCGCCATTGCCACCAGTTCATCACCCTCAAAAATCCCGCGGTAATGGCCATACTCAATGGTTCGTTTAGCAAATGGGCCAGGATTAGTTAATTTGGTAAGGGCTAGCATTGCGGGTACATGTTTTTCACTTAAAGTCACAAATGCCTGCTTATTCTCCACCTGCCGGGTCGGGGTTTCGCATACCATCTGCAGGCAATCCATACGTTCAATCAACCGCCACGATTCGGGGATAGTTATTTCAACCGGCGAAATCACACCAAAAAAAGCCTGCGGTGGAGCAACATCATAAAGTGCCTGCAGGTTTTCGATCGTATTTTCGCTCAATGCGGCAAACGGAGAAACATCTGGCTGAAAGTATTTCACATCTCCGGTACCGACAGCGAATTCAGGGTTTCCGGAATGCAGCGCATTCCAAGCAGGATTATCAAGTACGTGTTTCATTGGTTTATAGCTATCCCTATAGGTTTACCGGTAATAGCAGGCGCCAAAACTACCGATAATAAGTATCAGCTTTAATTTTCAATGGCAATTTTGTTGTCATTTTTAGCCCCACTAATTGGCACTATCCACGCCCGTGGCGTCTTTTAAGCCATGTTATATTTGTATATCAATTACAATACCTTAAATTACATTAACATGAGCACCTTATACAAACAATTTACAGCAACCCTGTTAAAAAGCCCCAACAAAGGCGGCTGGACCTATATAATATGGCCCGAATCCGTTTCATTTTTTAAAACCCGCAGCCTGGTAAAAGTGCGAGGCACTGTTGACGGTCATCCCTTCCGCAGTTCGTTTATGGCACTGGGAGATGGCACCCATAAATTACCTGTAAAAGCCGAAATGCAAAAACTCATCAATAAAAAAGAAGGTGACAGCGTGAGGGTGGTGCTGGAGGAGAGATTGGAAAAATAACAATTTGAAGATGAGTTGATTTGAAGATTTGAAAATGAAAAGCCGATACAATCCTAAAAATCCCGGTAATCCGTGAATCGTGTTAATCGGTGTAATCCAAAAAAAGAAAGGCGTTCCGTATCTCACCCCGGAACACCCTTTTTATGTTAAAATAAGTCCCGGTTATTACCAGGACAATCAACTAAATCCAGGCAAGGGTATCTCAACTCCCGTACCTTTTCTCATGATTATTTAAATCATTAAGCTCTTTTTTTACTGAATATATGTATGACGTACAGTTATATCTTTTCGTTACAAGAGACCTCACTTAAAACCCTTATAAACCACCGATAGCGCTATATTGAATACATTTTCAACATAGCGCTATTAACCTGAAACTAATCCGCGCTCGGGCCGCCACCAGGAGGGCCACCGAAACCACCTCCTCCCGGAGGGCCGCCACCCATTCGACCACCCGGCCCGCCAGGACCCATATTCGGTGCTTTGCCTGCCATTTTGGTGAAGCGGTAAGTAAATGTTAACAGGTAATATCTGCCCAGTTTATTGGCATTGGTTTGCGTTACAAAGTTTCCGTTTTGTGTGCTGGTGTAGCCGGTGTTCTCGTTAAAAACATCGTATACCCCGGCGCGTACGGTTGCCATATTGCCTTTCAGGAACCTGCGCTCAACATAGGTGTTAAATATATTGGGGTTGGTGGAGCCTTTATAACCATAATACAACATTTTGGTATAATCGTAGCTAAGCGTCCAGTTTTTCCAGAAGTAATTTTTACCGTTAAGACCCAGCTGCCAGGTGCGGAAATTGTTGTTAATACCCGGTTGATTTATCGAATTTTTTGATGAATTAATAGTATAGGTGGTATTGGCTTCCGCATCAATAATGTCCGTTATATCAACCCTGAAACGTACCGCCGGCGCTATTACCCATGTTTTAGCATTGTTCTGTTCTTTAGTAGGATCAAATGTAACCGGGTCGATATTGGTGATGAACGATGCGTTATTGATGTACGATACGTTGCCCTGCAAAAACAGGTTATATTTGCGTTTTTGCCATGGCTTGTTAAACACAAAGAAACCCTGTAAAGCCGAGTAGCCATCCGTATTCAGATATTGTGTTTCAACAGTACCCGCCAGCTTGGTATTCGCTTTGTAATTAACTGGATAAGTTACCGTGTTGGCCACTATTTTATTTGATGTAGCGGTGTATGATAAATTGCTGAAGAATATATTCCCGGTTTCAAAACTGAAATTATTGTACCTAAAATCTATCCTGTTGTTATACTCCGGCTTTAACTCCGGGTTACCTGTAACAGGGTACGATGCGGTAGAGAAATCAGTAACGGGCTGCAATTGCGAAAAGCTTGGCTGATTGCTGGAACCGCTGTAATTAGCGCTAAATGATTGCGACCGCGAGAAGTTGTAAATAAAATGCGCATTAGGCGATACATTAAACGCGGTTGAGTTGGTTGGCAAACCGGTAGTTACCGAGTAGCCTTTTAAAACAGAAGGCTGGGCGGTAATACCTAATACATAATTGTACTTCTTCTCTACAAAACGGTAGTTTAAACCAAAGCGGTTGGTTATAAATGTAAAGTTGTAGTTATTACTTAACAGGGGGTAATTATTTATTTGGGTAGCGTTAGTCACCAGTGTATCGGTTTGCTTATCGGCAGTGGTATAGCTGCGGCGGAAGTTGTAATTAACTTCCATGTACGACCTTTTTGACAGTGGCTCGATATACGAGAGCGATGTACCGATAGTATCGGTGTGGCTGTTTGTGTTGATGAACTGGTCGAGCGGTGCATTTATTGCTCCCTCGACATCAGAATAAATCGGGTTTTGATAAGCCCTGCTTGTTGAGCGACCTGTACCGATGTTTATGCTGAAGTTACGGCCATGGCTGTTAAACCGGTGATTATACAAAGCATTAATTCCATAATTGGGCGCTGATGAATTGCTGAGCGATTTGAAGGCGTACTTTGATACCGTGGCCGACTCATTAGTTAAAAGGTTTGAGCCGGTTTGGTCGGTATTGAGCGCTGTATACGTATACGATGGGCTTATTTTTAAATAGTTAATGGTATCAGGTTTCCACTCCAGGTTAAAATTTAAACGGTGAAATTTGGTTTCATCATCCTTAACGCTGCTTTGCGAGTTGGTGCTGGGGTTAACCAGCGATATGTTATTCTGAATGGTGGTGCTGATGGTATTCGTCGATTTATCCGAAAAACTGTAGCTGCCGTAAACGGTAATTTTTTTACCCCAGCTATCGCGATAGTTAAAACCGATAGAACGGTTTATTGATATGCCGGTTTGGTTATTATTACCTCCCGGACCGCCGCCTCCGCCTTGCCTGCCGCCGGGACCGCCGCCGTTAAATAGGTTGGTGTTGGTATTGTTAAGGTTACCCAACACGGCAATTTGCTGTGCATCATTAAAGTTGAACATATTTGCCTGTGCTATGTAACGGGCGCCGCCGTTAATACCGTCTTTGCTGGGTATCAGGTCATGACCTGCGCCGGCACTGGCCTGGCCAAAGTAGCCATGGTTACGGCTTGGTTTTATATTGATGTTTAAAATGGTTTCAGGGTCGCCGGTTTTTATGCCGGTCATGTTGGCCTGGTCGCCGTAATCATTTACCATTTGTACGTTCTGTACAGCATCCGCAGGCAGGTTTTGCGTGGCAGTTTTTAAATCGCCGCCAAAAAAATCTTTGCCATTAACCCGCACTTTGGTAACGCTCTTTCCGCGGAAGGTCATGTTGCCATCCTTATCCACGTCAGCACCGGGAATCTTTTTTATCAGGTCTTCAACAGGTGCGCCGTCACGTACTTTATAAGCAGCTGCATTAAATTCAACTGTGTCTTCTTTTATTTTTACCGGAATTGCTTCCGTAATGGTAACTCCATTCAGCATCGTTGTCGACGGCGTTAAAACAATCGGCTTTAAAAATACAGGGTTATTGGTAGCATCAAAAGTCAACCGAATACGTTTTGGTTCGTAGCCTATAGATTGTATTACCAGGCTAATCTGGGTTGCCTTTATGCTGTTAAAAGTAAATGCACCTTTCGAGTCGGTAACGGTACTTACGCTGTCCTTCCCGGTCAGTAATTTTACGCTCGAACCCGGCAAGGCTGCCTTAGTGCTGTCGGTTAACGTTCCGTGTACATCGCGGCCCGTTTGTGCAAAGCTGTTAACGCTTATTAAAAGCAATGCGGCAATAAAAAAGTATATTGATTTCATATCTTGTTTTCTTTTTTAGATGCCGCAAATAAATAACAAACCTGTTGCACCCAAAAACTGGATAGACAGAGGCATAATAAAAGTAGATTAAACCCGGTTTTTAACCTACAAAGGCTAAGTTTTTGCTGTCGATTACAAAATCCGGTTTCTGTCGGTAGTTTTTGCCCCGCTGTCGATAAGTTCGGGGGGCTAATAGATTTTGATTGGGTTTGTGTGGTTTTGCTTTGTAATATTGTTGTTATAATAGACCGCGATAAGCGTTTGATTTTTAATAATTTAGGAGATAATGATACCAAAATCAAAAAGTAAGATAATAACCACTATTATTCATATATTAATATGGGGCGTATTTGGTTTGATATATTTCTTTCAGCCGCTTAACTGGAATATTACTGTTCCCTACCAGCTTTGGATAAAGCAAAGCATAATTTTAGGGCTGTTGGTTGTGGCCTTTTATATCAATTCATTTGTATTGGTTCCAAAAATCCTGCTCAAAAATAAAAACAGCGTTTACTTTTTGATTATTGCCGGCGTTGTTGCTGTAGTTGTGCTGCTAAATATTTATGTGGATGAATGGCTACATATCCACAGACTGATGGATATAGCTTTCCATAAAGGCGGTCCGCCGAGAAAGGGCCATGGCCGCGATCACAATTGGGATTTTCTTATGTTGGCCAATGTAGCCCTGGTATTGGGCATCAGCACCAGTATAACCGCCATACAGAAATGGCAAAAAGACAAACAACTGCACCAGGATAAGGAGCAGGAGCGCGTAAGTTCGGAACTGTCGTTTCTTAAAGCACAGATAAATCCGCATTTCTTTTTCAATACGCTTAATAATATTTATGCGCTAACCCACATAAATGCCGACGTATCACGCAAAGCCATTCATCAATTATCGCGTATGATGCGATATGTGCTGTATGATACGCAAAACAGTACTACGTTATTGAGCCAGGAAATTGCTTTTATTAAGGATTATATCGATCTGATGAAACTGAGGCTTACCGATGTGGTTAAAATAGATTTCAGCACACCATCGGCATTAAAGGATATGGGCATAGCCCCAATGATATTTTTGCCTTTTATTGAAAACGCGTTTAAGCACGGCGTAAGCGCTACGCAGCCTAGCTACATTAATATAACTGTTAATCAAAAGGACACTAATATTGAATTAAATGTGGTTAACACCATAATTAAGGAACAAAATAATAACTTAGAGGAAGGCAGTGGCATCGGACTAAACAACACCCGGCGCCGGCTTGATCTATTATACCCCGGCAAGCATACCTTGCTGATAAACGAAAGCACTACCGAAAACGCATATTTAGTTAACCTGACACTTAACCTGGCATGACAATCAATTGTATAGCTGTCGACGACGAGCCCTTAGCGCTAGGCCTGGTATGCTCGTTTATTGAGCAAACCCCGTTTTTAAATTTAGTTGGCCGCTACTCGAGCGCCGTAGAAGCCTTGCGGGCCATACACTCGCAAAAGATAGATGTACTGTTCCTGGACATACAAATGCCCGATTTGAACGGCATTGAACTGGCGCGGGTGCTCGATAATAGCAAAACAAACAAACCCCGAATTATTTTCACCACAGCGTATAATCAATTCGCCCTTGAGGGTTACCGGGTTGATGCGCTTGATTACCTGCTGAAGCCATTTAATTATGAGGAATTTTTAAACGCGGCACACAAGGCATTGGCCTATGCCCAGCTTGTTGAGAAATCGAATGCTGTTCCGGTAGCTGCCGCTCCTGGCCCTGCTGCCGCGGTTGAAGAACGCATTGAGGATGAATATTTATTTTTAAAGGTTGAATACCAATTGGTGCGTTTGGCACTTAGTGATATACTATACATTGAAGGGTTAAAAGACTATGTAAAAGTATGGCTGCAAAGCGCCGAAAAGCCTGTTTTGTCATTAACCAGCTTAAAATCGCTTGAGGAAAAGTTACCCTCGAAAAGGTTTATGCGGGTGCACCGCTCGTTCATCGTATCGCTGGATAAAATAAATTCTATTACCCGCAATGCATTACAAATAGGCAAAATAAATATCACCGTTGGCGACCAGTATAAGGAGGCATTTAGTAAGTTTTTGAGCAAGTGGGTGTAATGAGGATTGTCGTAGAGACGCAATACTTTGCGTCTCCCGCTGACCGGTAACCGTAAAACCTTTCAAATCCCGAAGACACAAAGTATTATGTCTGCTACAGCAGCTACAACCATAAATCACTCAAATTTTGTAACACAATTGTCGTTCGCGCGTCAAACAAAAGTATCATTGTTTAAATAAAAGGGCATTCAGTTTAATAAAAAGCCCTTTGGATTGAAATAATTTTCTCTCCGTCCGAATAAAAATATGTTTGCGCCTGATTAACTGGCAACCATGATAATCCCCCTTATTAAAAGTAAATGTTAAGCATTCATCAATTAATACTATGGCTCAACAACTACTAAAATAATGCTGCTATATTTGCGGGCTTTTTAGCCCCTTCCCCTATTTTTCCATCAAACACGCTCATGAACACAAACAATAATATAATTTCTTTTACGGGTCGTTCTTTTGTTCAACTGCTAAAACCAACAATGGCAATTGTCAGCTTTTCGCTGTTTTTAGCATCGTGCGGCAATAAGGGCAAACAACAAAACGCCGCAGGTGGCCCCGCACAGGTGCCAAGCTTTAAAACAATCACCCTGCAACCCCGTTCGGCAACGTTAAATACCGATTACCCGGCCAGTATACAGGGCCTGCAAAACATCGAAATACGGCCGAAAGTCGATGGCTTTGTGGAAGGTATTTATGTAGATGAAGGCTCGCTGGTACACAAAGGGCAGTTGCTTTTCAAAATCAAAGCTCCGCAGTACGAGCAGGATGTACGAACCGCCGAAGCCGGTATACAAACCGCGCAGGCTGACGTTAACACCGCCAATTTACAGGTAAATAAAGTGAAGCCATTAGTTGAGAAAGATATCATCAGCCATTACGAGCTTGAATCGGCACAAAATACGTTGCAAACCAAGCAGGCTGCATTGGCACAGGCCAGGGCAGCATTGGCCAATGCAAAAGTAAACCTGGGCTATACTACTATTACCAGCCCGGTTGATGGCGTAATCGGCTCACTGCCCTACAAACTGGGCAGCCTGGTTAACGGCACCACTGCCGACCCATTAACCACCGTTTACAATACGGCCACCATCTATGCCTACTTTGCCATGAACGAGAAAAACCTGCTCGATTTTAGCAGGGACAGTACCGGCAACACATCAATCAAAACAAAATTAAATAACCTGCCAAAGGTAACCTTGGTACTGTCTGACGGTACAATTTACGACCACCAGGGCAAGGTTGAAACCGTAAACGGCCTCATTAACACAAATACCGGTTCGGCCAACTTCAGGGCGGCATTTGTAAACCCAAGGGGCCTTTTGCGGAGCGGTGGCAGCGCAACGGTACGGATACCTACAGTGCTGAAATCAGCTTTGATAGTGCCGCAGACTGTTACTTACCAGTTGCAGGACAAGCGTTTTGTATACGTGATTGACAGCCAGAACAAGGTGAAGAACGTGGCCGTTACCGTTATGGATAATACCCCCGGCCAGTTTTATGTGGTTACGGGCGGCGTAAAAAGCGGCGATAAAATTATTGCCGAAGGCGCAAATAATGTGCAGGACGGTACTGAAATAAAACCGGTTGATGTAAGCCCTGATGTGGTTTATAAAGATTTAAAATAGTCCTGAGTCCGAAGTCGTATGTCTTGAGCCTGTAGTCTTAAGCTTACAAGCGACAAATCATATCAAACTTTTTGACTTAGGGCTACAGACTTAAGACTTAAGACTGATTACAATGTTAAAAAAATTCATAGAGCGGCCCGTACTTTCAACTGTAATTTCGGTATTGCTGGTTATTTTGGGACTGATTGGTTTGATAAACCTGCCCATTTCGCAATACCCTGATATTGCGCCACCAACAGTATTTGTTGCCGCCAATTACAGTGGCGCCAATGCCGATGTGGTTCTTAAAAGCGTAATCGTTCCCTTAGAGGAGCAGATTAACGGCGTGGAGAACATGACTTACATGACCTCATCCGCCGGTAACGATGGGTCGGCGCAAATCACCATATTTTTTAAGGTAGGCACCAACCCTGATTTGGCTGCGGTAAACGTACAAAACCGGGTTTCGAGGGCGGCCAGTTTGCTGCCCCAGGTAGTTACCGAGGCGGGCGTTACCGTTGCAAAAAGCCAGAATAGCAATCTCCTTATCTTCTCGTTATACAGCGAAAACAAGGATTACGACGATACATTCCTGCAAAACTATACCAAAATAAACCTGATACCAGCTATACAGCGGGTTAACGGGGTGGGCAACACACAGGTATTTACGCAAAAAGATTACTCAATGCGTATCTGGTTGAAGCCGGATATGATGTCGCGGTACGGGCTTGTACCGGATGATATTACTGCAGCATTAAACGACCAGAATATTGAAGCCGCCCCGGGTAAATTTGGCGAAAATAGCAACGAATCCTTTCAATATGTTATCAGGTATACCGGCAGGCTTAAAACCACGCAGGAGTTTGGTAACATCATTATCAAATCGGACGGCAAGGGGCAACTGCTGCACTTAAGCGATGTGGCCCGCGTTGAATTGGGTGCGCTAGATTATTCTGTCGACTTAAAAACAAACGGCCTGGCATCTATCGGTGTGGGTATTACCCAGGCCTCGGGCTCAAACGCACGCGATGTAATTAATCAAACAAAAAAAATCCTTGAAGATGCCTCGGCGTCTTTCCCAAAAGGCGTAAAAATCACCTACCTGGTTGATGCCAATGAATACCTTAATGCCTCAATCGAAAAAGTAATCAGTACGCTTATCGAGGCGTTCATCCTGGTGTTCATCGTAGTGTTTATTTTCCTGCAGGATTTCAGGTCGACCCTTATCCCGGCTATTGCTGTTCCGGTGGCAATTGTGGGTACCTTCTTCTTTTTAAACCTGTTTGGCTTCACCATAAACCTGCTCACACTATTTGCGATGGTGCTGGCCATTGGTATAGTGGTGGACGATGCCATCGTGGTGGTGGAGGCCGTGCATGCCAAGCTGGATAAAGGCTATAAATCCGCCCGAAAAGCATCTGTTGATGCCATGAGCGAGATATCCGGGGCGATAGTTTCCATCACGCTGGTAATGTCGGCGGTGTTTTTGCCGGTAACATTTATCACGGGTTCAACCGGGGTATTTTACAAGCAATTTGGTATTACGCTGGCCGTGGCTATTTTGCTATCGGCAGTAAACGCGCTAACGCTTAGCCCGGCCCTGTGCGCTATCTTCCTGAAACCTCACAACGAGGAACAAAAGAAAAAACGTTTTTTAAACTTCTTTTACTCCCGGTTTGATAAGGTTTTCGCGCACGTCATAACACGATACGAACGCAGCGTGCGTTTCCTTGCGATCAGGAAATGGATAGTGATAACCGCGGTAGTCATTTTCATAGTTGGGCTCGCTATCCTGGTAAAAACCACGCCATCCAGCTTTGTGCCAAGCGAGGACCAGGGAACTATTTTCGCCAGCGTTAGTCTGCCGCCAGCAAGCGGCATGCAGCGTACAAGTGCGGTGACCAAAACGCTCGACAGCATTGCACACACACTACCGTCGGTCCAAAATACGCTGCAGATAGTGGGTTTTAACTTTTTGGCCGGCAGCGGCAGCGCTTACGGCATGGTAATCGTAAAGCTAAAAACCTGGGACAAACGTAAAAACGATAACATCCAAAGTGTAATAGGCCAGCTTTATGCAAAAATTGGCGGCATGCACGAAGCAACGGTGTTCTTCTTTTCGCCGCCTACCATACAGGGCTTCGGCCAGGGTGGCGGTTTCGACTTCCAGTTACAGGATAAAGGCGGACATACCCCTGCTGAGATATTCAAAGTAACTACCGATTTCCTTGCGGCGCTAAACAAACGCCCCGAGATACAGAATACCAATACAGCATTTAATCCCAACTTTCCGCAATACCAGGTTGAAGTAAACGTGGCTAAATGTAAAGAGGCGGGAGTGCAGGTAACGTCAGTTATCAATACGCTGCAGGGCTATTATGGCGGTTTGTATGCATCCAACTTTAACGAATTTGGTAAACAATACCGGGTAATGGTACAGGCTGATTACGCCTATCGCGCCAATGAAACCGGCCTGAGCAAAATTTTTGTGCGCAACGGCAGCGGTACCATGGCACCCATCACCGAGTTTATTAAACTAACCAAAGTATTTGGCCCTGAAGCGATAGAGCGTTTTAACCTGTTTACGTCCGTGTCGGTAACCGGTCAGCCCAAACCTGGCTTCAGCACAGGCGATGCTATTAATGCAATTAAAGCGGTGGCGCTTGAAAAACTGCCTGCCGGATACGGTTATGATTTCTCGGGCTTAACCCGCGAGGAATTATCAAGCGGCACACAATCTATCTACATATTTATACTTTGCCTGGTGTTTGTTTACTTTTTACTGAGCGCACAATACGAAAGCTATATCCTTCCTTTCGCGGTACTGCTTTCGCTGCCGATAGGTTTAACCGGCACCTATCTTTTTGCCAGGATAGCAGGAATTAACAGTAATATTTATGTGCAGATATCGCTTATTATGCTCATCGGCCTGCTTGCCAAAAATGCCATCCTGATTGTAGAGTTTGCGCTCGAGCGCAGGCGTGCCGGTATGACGATAGTACAGGCGGCAATTGACGGCGCCGAGGCACGTTTAAGGCCGATTTTGATGACATCCTTTGCCTTTATCTTCGGTATTATGCCGCTGATGTTTTCAACCGGTGCAGGTGCATTGGGTAACCGTTCGATAGGTACAGGCGCTGTTGGTGGTATGTTTATCGGTACTTTCCTGGGTGTATTTGCTATACCCGTGTTGTTTATGATTTTCCAAACCATACAGGAGAAAATCAGCGAACCGCGCCGTTTACGCCAGCTTAAAGAGGACGAAGAAGACGCAGCAGCAGAGGCAGCTAATTAATTATTGAAGAACAGATGAACAGAACATCCATAAAATATACTTTCTTAACGATTGCTTTTTTAAGCCTGGCGCTATCGTGCAAGGTAACCAAGCCTTACGAGCAGCCCCAGCTTAATACCGGCGACTTATATCGCGGCCAGCAAACAAACGATACTGCCACCATCGCAAGCATCCCATGGGAACGCCTGTTTAAGGATACCGTTTTAAAAGCGCTGATACATGAAGGGTTATACAATAACCTGAACCTGAAAATTGCGATACAGAAAATTAACGAGGCGCAGGCAGCTTTGGGGCAAAGCAAGGCAGCCTTATTACCAAGCCTAAGTGCTGGCGCAAACGTAACAAAGTCGAAATTATCAGGTGCCAGTTTAGGCTTGGCAGCCGGCAACGTAAACACTTTAAGCACCAACTACCAGTTGGGGCTAACCACATCATGGGAGGCTGATGTTTGGGGTAAACTCAGCAGCGCCAAACGTGCAGCCTACAATAACCTGCTCCAAACCGATGCTGCCAAAAGGGCCGTACAAACCCAATTGATTGCCGACATCGCCAACAATTATTATACGTTGCTGGCGCTCGACAAAGAGCTGGAAATTACCAGCCTCACCCTGAAAAACCGCATAAAAGATGTAGAAACCATGAAGGCGCTAAAGGAAGGTGCAGTGGTTAACGGCGCCGCCGTGGTGCAAAGTGAAGCTAACCGCTACGCTGCCGAAGTTGCTATCCCCGATATAAAACGCAGCATCCGCGAAACGGAAAACGCCATCGATATTTTAGTTGGACGTCCATCAGGTGCTTTAAACCGGGCTAAGCTAGATGAACAAAAAATAATTGACAGCCTGCAAACCGGTATCCCCTCGCAATTGTTAAAAAATCGCCCCGATGTGCAACAGGCTGAATATGCTTTCCATAGCGCATTTGAAAATACCAACCTTGCCCGCACTTATTTTTATCCATCATTAACCATAACGGCAAGCGGCGGATGGCAAAACCTGCAGCTGAAAGACTTTTTTGTTGGCTCGATATTTTATAACGTTGCTGCCGGCTTAACCCAGCCCATATTTAACCAGGGCATTAATAAGGCAAGGTTAAAAACTGCACAAGCCCAGCAGTTGGAAGCCCTTTACGGTTTCCAGCAAACATTGTTGGTAGCCGGCCAGGAAGTATCAAACGCTTTATATTCCTATCAAACCGCTACCGAAAAAGGCGATGCAAGAACTAAACAAATAGCAGCGCTTACCAAAGCCGTTGATTATACACAGGAATTATTGCGCTATAGCTCGGCGACTAACTATACTGATGTGCTAACGTCGGAGCAAAATTTACTGGCTGCCCAGCTTGATGCTGTTAACGATAGATTGCAGCAATTGCAGGCGGTGGTTAATTTGTACAGGGCGTTGGGGGGCGGAACAAACTAAGATTTTTTGGATTTGTGAGATTTTAGGATGCTGCGGCTTATAAACCACTTGAAATCTATTTTAATTTTTAATATTATAGCATTAAATTTATTTTGTTTTTTAAGTTTATAAACTTAAATTTGAGTGTTATTTTAAGTTTACACTAACAATGAAAGACAAAAGACAACAACTAATTATCGAACAGATCGATAGAAAATTAGTTCCTTATAACACGATTGACAACATAATTGCGCCCCAAAAAGGATGGTTGAATGCGGTAAGGTCTTCATTGAATATGACATTGCAGCAATTAGGTAATCGCCTGAACATAACTCCGCAAAGCGCTCGCGATTTGGAAGCCAGGGAGGCTGCCGGTAATATCACTATTAACACCTTACGGCAGGCGGCACAGGCATTGGACATGAAGCTGGTTTATGGACTAGTACCCAAAGATGGATCTATAGCTTTGATGATAGAAAGAAGGGCTGAGGAATTGGCACGAAAAATAGTTCTGCGGACTTCGCAGTCTATGAAATTGGAGAACCAGGAAATCTCGCCAGACAAAATTGAAAAAGCTATACAGGAGAAAACAGACGAGTTAAAAGACAAGCTGCCCAAATATTTATGGGAATAGATTTTAATTACACCGAAGGGCAAACTCCATTGGATGAAGACGAAAAGGAGGGTTTGCTCATCTCAACCATCACTACCCACGGAGAATTAGATGAGTTCGAGCAGCTAAATATCCAAAAAGCTATGGAATGGACCATTGCAAGAAGGTTTAAGGCAGAACGGATACTTACCGAAGCATTTATAAAAGAGTTGCATAAAAAAATGTTTGGAGACACCTGGGCATGGGCGGGAAAATTTAGAAATACAAATAAAAATATTGGAGTAAATCATTTCCAGGTTAGTATAGATTTAAGAAACTTGTTGGACGACGTTAAATTTTGGATTGATAGCAGCACCTATTCACCTAATGAAATTGCAATTCGTTTTAAACATCGCATCGTAAGCATCCATTGTTTTCCCAATGGTAACGGGCGGCATTCGAGGTTACTGGCAGACGTTGTTATAGAACACATCTTTAAGGAGCCGGTATATTCATGGGGCAGCGCAAATTTGGTGGCTGCCGGTGATGCAAGAAAAATATATTTGACAAGCCTGCGAGATGCAGACAAAGGCGATTTTAGTCCTTTGATTGAATTTGCCCGCTCCTGAACGTTTCAAACCAAATCAGAAAAGCACCGCTCCTTTTCGGGCGGTGCTTCAAGTATAAGGGGTTTAATCAATTATTATTCCTGTACGATAAAGGTTTTTGTTTGGTCTTCGTTGTATACGTGGATGTTCTTTTTAACCACCTGGCCGGCAGTGGTAACTTCCATAGTGTAGTTGCCGTTTTCAAGGCTGCTTAACACGTATCCTTTTGAGCCATTGGCAGTAAGCACGTCTTTACGCAACACGTTTTTGTCCTGGTCGTAAATCATTACGATTGATTTTGCGTCAGCAGCTTTAACGGCTATGCCTTTGTTTGATGCAAGTGTGGAAATGGTAACCGAAGGCACATCTGCTTTAAGTGTTTTTGCAGGTACTGCTGCGAATAAACCGGCTGATGCTAATAAAAATAATGCTGTTAATTTGATTGAATTTTTCATGACTTTAATCTTTTTAATGTTATGTTTAACTGTTTTGTTATCGTTTTACAATTCAAAGGTGCGACAACTTTAAACGGTAAAAAAACCAAATAGACCAGTCGCCCATGGTAATAGACATACGCCCAAAATCACCCTGCAAACGCTGTAAAGTGCTAATTATCTGTACAATAACGATTTTGTCGGTTAATTACCTCCGTTCATCGGTGTAATTGCAGTGCTGATAGAATGGTAAACCGTAAACAGGCGAAAAATGGGCGCAGAATATCTTTTATTCTTGTTATCTAATTATTAAATGTTTACAGCAATGACAAGCGGGCTATGGTCCTTAATTGTATCCCCATGGTAATATTCCTCAAACTATAAACCATATCGCCTCAATAAGCGTTACCTTGTAGTAAACCCCAAAAAGATTATGGCAAATTTCCAGGAGATAATAGCGTCAGATAAACCGGTATTGGTTGATTTTTCGGCGGAGTGGTGCGGGCCTTGTAAAATGATGCCGCCAATACTAAAGCAGGTAAAAGATGCCTTAGGCGATAAGGTTACCATCATCAAAATAGATATCGACAAAAACCCCGCGGCGGCAAATGCCTATAAAGTGCAAAGCGTGCCCACGCTGATGATTTTTAAAAACAGCGAAACCAAATGGCGCCAAAGCGGCGTAATGCAGGCCGGGCAATTGCAGCAGGTTATACAGCAGTTTGTTTAGGGTTGGTCAATATTTGTCATTGCGAGTCTCCATCAGGGGTAAACCCTGAAAAAAATAGCAATGACG
>JBDUDE010000279.1:0-20592 GCA_040003105.1 Mucilaginibacter sp.
GGGTTTTTGGTACTGTATAGTTGCATTGTTGTTATTTATTTTTTGTCATTGCGAGTCTCCATCAGGGGTAAACCCTGAAAAAAATAGCAATGACGTTAAAAAAAGTATACTGATAATCAGTAACTTATAAACACGTCATTATAAGGTACGAAGCAATCGCGAACTATGCAGAGCCGCTCTCTAAAGTTCGCGGTTGCCTCGCTCGTTCCTCGCTCGCAATGACATAGGGGATGTGCTACACCTTACCCATCTGCGGGTCACTAAAGCTTGGTTTACCTGCTTCAACGCGACCGGCATAGTGTTTCTCGAAAGTTTGAATACCGCTTACTTTTACTGTAAAATCGTACCAGCTATGGCTGGTAACCAGGCTTAATATTATAGTTGATGTTGCCCCCGGTTTTATAACTGCCACATGGTTGTTGGTCTTGTAGGCATTATCGGTTATCACTACACTTTTTTGCTGTGCGCTGTGGTTATGCACCTTTAGTTCGATATTGCCGGTAAGTTTTTTGGCATCAGGGTGACTGACCTGGTATTCGCAGGTAATATCCAAATCTGGGTCTTTAGCAGTTCCTTTAAATTCGCGGTAAAAGCCGTTGGGGCCATAAACGCGCAGGTGGTAGTTGTCGTTTTCAAAATCGCTTAGCGGCCATTCATCGGCAAGCGTGTCGCCTGCTTTGGCGGTATAGGCCCATGTACGCAAATCTTCATTCAGATATTTACCCGGTGCGTAAACGTTAAACGGCGAGCCGGATGCAGCGTTTCCGAAATATTTATTGCTGGCTGTGAGTTTTAGCCCGAATGATTTCTTATCAGCACTGAGTTTGCCATCAGCATACAACTGGTAAGACAATGCACACGATGGTTTTATACCCGGCTCCTGTTTCGGCATGTAGGGCGATGCATGGGGCGCTTTGTTAATCAGCGCAATTTCATCGGCATTAAGCACCTTATAATCATCGGGCAGTTTTTTAAATTGCGCCTTGTGTATGCCTTCAATCGACTCATTTTTTGGCACGAAGGCCGGTGTAGGGATTGCTTCGCCATTATAAGGCCTGAATACTGACGTTAAATCACCGCAAACTGTGCGGCGCCAGTCGCTGATGTTTGCTTCAATAATGTTTTTGCCGGTTTTTTTGCTGAGGAATTTCTCTAAAAATTGAAGCGTGGACGTATGGTCGAACACTTCGGAATTTACCCAGCCGCCTTTGCTCCAGGGCGACGCTATTACCAAAGGCACCCGGAAACCAAGGCCGATAGAATTCTCCTTTTCGTAATGTTCCGGAAAATCTTTACGGGCCAATTCCTGTTCGCGGGTAACAAACTCAACGCGGGTATCAATGCCTTCGGATACTTTGCCAGTACCGCTTTTATGCGAGTGCGGTGCGGTAAACGGCGGCACATGGTCAAAGTAGCCATCGTTTTCATCGTAGGCGAGTATGAATATGGTTTTCTTCCAAACCTCGGGGTTTTTGGTAAGGATGTCCATTACTTCGGAAACATACCATGCACCAAACCAGGCAGCGCTTGGATGGTCGGAGAAATTTTCGGGGGCGGTTACCCATGATACCGTTGGCAGTTTGCCGGTATTAACATCCTGCCTGAATTGGTGCAGTACATCACCTTTAGGCACTTTCAACTCGCGCATGGTGCCGTTGTCGGTATATTTTAAGTCGGCCAATGTGCGGTAGTCAGGGTCATTTTTATTAGTGCTGAAGGCTTTGCTATACAGGCTTTTTTCCCTGTCCGACAACTTATCGAACATCTCCGGATTATACGCTTCTCGCTCCTTCAGTACGCCTTTAAGGTAGTTCTGCATCTCCCTTAATTGTTTTTTAAGGTGGCTGATATGGGCATCTCCGGCAGGCAGGGCATCTATTTTCTTTTGCAGTTCATCAATTTTGGCAGGCAGCTCATTCGCCCTTTTTTCCATGGCGATAATGTGCGGCTTGTGCAGGTGAATATTGTACTGCGCAAAAAACTCCAGCGGGTTATCCTGGAAGTTTGATAGCCAGGGGTCTTCCTCGCCCTCAAAACCGGTATCAATAGCCACTTCGTTCTGGTAGCAATTCCATGATATGCCGGCATCTTCCAAACGTTCCGGAAAGGTTTTCCATTTAAGGGTGCCATAGTCCATGTCCTCGTTCCAAACGTGGGCCAGCGCATCCTCATTTTGCTCCTCGCGGATGGTGCCGCTCCAAAAATAAAGCCGGTTGGGATTGGTGCCGGTTAGTGCCGAGCAAAAGTTTTGGTCGCATACAGTAAAGGCATCGGCCAGGGCATAATAAAAAGGGATATCTTCGCGGGTATGGTAGCCAAGGGTGAGCGGCATATTGGCGTATTCCTTGTTGCCGCTGCGTTTGTTCTCCAGCCATTTATCAAACTTGCCGTCGTTCCGCGCGTTCACCTGGTTGCGCCACGAATGCGGCAGCGAACTCATCCAGGTGGTTTTGGTGTTTTTTATATCCAAACGAAAGGGCGCATAAGTTTCGCCTTTTGCGTTTGATTGCAGCCACACTTTATTTTTATTGGGGAGATTGATAGCACGCGGGTCGTTATAGCCACGCACGCCTTTAAGCGTACCATACACATGGTCGAACGAACGGTTTTCCTGCATCAGGATAACAATATGTTCAGCGTCCATGTAGGTACTGCCCGGCGCCGGATTAATGGCCATTGCCTTTTGTATTGAAGCTGGTATTAAACCCGATAAGCCGGCTGCACCCGTTAACAGGGCCGCCTTTTTTATAAAATCTCTCCTGGTATCCATGTGGGGAAGTTCATGGTTGAGATGGTTCATAGTTCATGGTTCATAGTTGATAGTAGCTGCAACGGTCCCCAGAAAATGAGTCTCAACTCTTTTTATAATGATTTCAAATTTAGTTTTTTCTTTAAGCTGTTGGCAAAAGGGCCATAGTTTTCGGCTATGATCTATGAACCATCAACTATGAACTTTTTTTCGCAAAAAACTCCTCGCACAAGCCAAAGGACAACGTCATCCCGTTACCGCCAACGCCGTTTATTACGGTTACGCCGGGGGCAATGTCAACTATCAGTTCGGTGGCGCCATTCATCATTTTTGGGTAGATGCCGTGCCATGATTGCAGCAGCTTCCAGTCCTTAAAAGTGGCAAAAGTTTGTAAGTAGGAAGTTATCATAGTATTAATAAATTCCTTGTCGAAAGGGTCGTGCACCAGGCCGTATTCGTGCGAGTCGCCGATGGTGAGTTCGCCGGCGCCGTTTTGCGATACCATTACGTGAATGCCCCATTTAAGGTATTCGGCATATTGCTCCTCATACCGTTTGCGCAAAGCAGGCAATGAAGCCGCTGCCTGGAAGCCTGGGTAATGTATCATTGATAGACCGCCGCATAACGAAGGACCGATGCGCCATTCATCCGGTTGTGTAACAAGGCGCATCATTTGCAGCTTGCACTTGGTGATGTTTGTTTCTAAAAACAGTTCGGGATACAGCGTCTCAAAATCGGCGCCGCTGCAAACAAATATTTCGTCGGCTTCCCAAACACGGTTGCCGGAGAAAACTCTTGGATGTTCAATCTGGCTGATAGCCGTGTTCCAGTGAAATTCCACGTCGTATTTTTCAGCAAGGTATTTTGCTACCTGCCCAACGGCAACACGCGATTCAACAATCATTTCCTCACCGCTCCATAAGGCACCTTTCAATCCATCCGGGTTAACAGCCGGGGATTTTTCTAAAGCCTGCTCAGCGGAAAGTAAGGAACAATTGCGGTGGGTATGGTTAACCTCCACATATTCTTTTATCACCTGCAGCTCATCACCATGGTATGCCAAATGCAGGGAGCCAACTTCATTATGCCAGATATTGGCCTCGGTACAAATTTCTTTCCAGATGCTGCGCGACAGCATGGCCCTTTCAAATAGTGGGCCTGTTGCCTGCCCGATTGGCCAGATCATCCCAAAATTACGTATAGATGCGCCGACGGCGCGTTCATTACGTTCAAATATGGTCACTTTATAGCCCCTGAGTGCCAGTGCACGAGCGGTAGCTAAACCAACAATACCGGCGCCAATTATAATTGCCGATTTGTTTGAAGATACTAAGTTCATACAGGTAATATGTTTAATTCGCCTTGCGGCTCTTCGCTTTTATTGATTTTGCGGGCGCTTCGTAAAAAATAGATAAGGGATAATATACCGCCAATGCCACCTATTACCGCCACGAACACCACGCCTTCTTTAAAAAAGTCGGCCCAGCTTATGCTTGGTTTGCCCAGCTCCTTTATCAGCAGCAGGCTTACGCTGCCCAGGTAACCTACCGAATCGGCAACGTAAATAAAGAACCCCACATTACTTTTGTAATGAAAAGTAGCTATCATCCGCTCAAAAAATATGGCGTTATAAGGAATGTAACCCATGTAAAGCCCCAAACCGGTTACTATCATCCAATTGGTAGGGCTAATCATATTTAACGAGAAAAGCAGGGTTGATACGCCGATTGCGGCAAATCCGCCAATAATCATCAGGTGAATGATGACAAATGCTCGCAGGTTTTTACGCACCAGTATCATCAGGCTGATGGCGATCAATACGAATATTGATATCTGGGTGCTGGTTGTGGTGAAAATCAGCGGATCTTTTATGCCAAAGCTATCCCACAATTCGCGCTCAAAACTGTCGCGCACATCGCGCATAACAGTTAGCAAAACGTAAATGACAAGGGTAATGATAATGCCGGGTAAAAACCTTTTTAAAAATGCCTTGCGTTCGGCCCCATTCATGGGTTTGCGTTTGGTGCGCAGTTTGACGTCTTCTTCTGAAGGCGCTGGCATAAGCTCCAGTAGCAACACGAACAGTACCAGCGGGATCACAAAAAGCGCCCCTGTTAAAAAAGGCATCTGGAAATCGGTTATCGGCAGTTCTTTTAAAAGATATTTACCTATAGTTTTCACAAAACCAGAGGCAAATATCAGGCTCACCGATAACACTGCGGCCATAAATTCGGTCGACCGCCTGCCCTCGAGGTAGCTAAACACCAGGCCCCATATTAACCCCAGAGGAAAGCCGTTTATTAAAAGAAAAACTACATTATAAGGCGCAGGTACCAGCGCAAAGCCAAACAGTGCCAGCCATGCAATGCCGATAAGGAATAAAATAGTGACACCGCGTTTGGCGCCGGTTATTTCGGATATGAAACGGATGCCGTAAAACTTGGCCAGCGCATAGCCCATTATCTGGGCAATTACCAGCCAAACCTTAAAGTCGATATGGAAATATTGGTAGCCTGTGAACGTGCCGGCCACAAAAGCCTTGCGGAACGCATACATTGAGGTGTAGGCACCAAAGGCCGCAACCCCCGCCATTACCGATAAAAGCGCATAAGGCCATTTGGCAACTTTAGCGCGCAGGCTATCCATTATTGTCATACTACTACTTGCTTATGATGGTTAATACATCAGCAATATCGTTAATAATATGGGTAGGATTGTATAGTTCAAGCTCTTGCCGGGTAAAAATGCCGGTAGTAACACCAATCACATATTTACAGCCTGCATTTTGCCCTTCGCGCACATCCACTTCGGTATCGCCAACTTTGGCAACTTCGCGAGGGCGGTCGATTTTACCGTCGACCATCATTTTCTGTATCATGTAAGGGTGGGGGCGGCCAAGTTCAACCTCGTCCGAACCAACTACATGGTCTATCAGTTCTTTTTTAACCCATTGCAGGCGGTTAACTATGGTGTCGGCAATATCGCGCGAAAAGCCAGTGTTTAAACCTACCTGTACGCCTTTTGCGCGCAGGGCGGCAAAGGTTTCTTCAACATTTGGCAGCGGCTCAATGCCGGGCGCCGATTTATAGTGTTCTATCATCTGGTGCACAAATTCCTTGTGGATTTTGCTTACCAGTTCGGTTGTAATCTTGGCATCGTTATGCTCATGCAGGCGCAGGATTTGCTTAATCGCGAGGTTTTTTTCATAGCCCATCAGCGGGTTTATCAGCTCGAGCGGGACCTCGTAGCCTGATTTTAATAAAGCAGCCTGAAAGGCTTTGCTCACATCATGGTCGTCTTTAACCGTCGTTCCGGCTATGTCAAACACTACTAATTTTATAGACATAATTGTTTAAGAATTGTTGAGCAATACTAAACTAAGTTTATTAATATCAAACTAAGTTAAGATTAATTTTGTGTGAAGAAAGTCGGGAAAGTCGGGAAAGTCAGTAAGGTCGGGAAAGTCAGTAAAGACGCTTCGACGTCGGATAGTTTGCCGGGAACAGAATTTAGTAAAACCAGTAACACTTCAAAATCTTCGTTGTTTTTAAGGATGGTGCTTTTTACTTTACCGACTTTACTGACTTTCCGGACTCTTATTTCTTCTCCTCAAAAAAATAAATGACCAGCATGCTGGCGGTAGTAGTGCCCAGGTTTTTTGGGGTGTGGGGTATGCGTCCATCAAAAAGCATCGAGTCGCCTTGATTAAGGATTATCTTTTCTTCGTTAAACTGGTATTCAATTTCTCCGGATATGATATACTTGTATTCGAAGGCATCGGTTTCGACAAGTGGGCGGGTGGCATCTGGCTCCAGTTCAAGTATTACAATATCAACGGTAGACGGATTGATGGATTGTGTAAAAATGCGATGATAAAGAAAACCGGTGGCATGTTCCTTTTCAAAGTGGTCGTACTCGGCTTTGCGTTTTACCAGTATAGGCAGGTCGGCGCTTTTTGAGCGGATATCTTTGAAAAACTCGTTGAGGTCAATTTCCAGCGCTTTAATAATTTCTATTAATACCATTAATGATGGTATGGTGCGGCTGTTTTCAATCTGGGATATTAATCCTTTACTTACATTAGCCCTTACGGCAAGTTCCTGTACGGTGATGTTTTTTTCGCGGCGGCGCTCTTTAATGCGGTTGCTTATTTGTATAAGGATGTCTTCTTCCATTATTGTTAAAAAGGTTGAGCGCAAAGTACTAATAAAGCGAGTTGCGCAAAATAATATTTTTGTTAAGATTAGTTAAACTAAGATTTATAGGATTAGAAGATTATTTGATTGGGGGCATTCTCATCTACTCGATAACAATTCAATTTTTAGACATTAATGTATCCTTAATAATAGTATAACATCTATTTACTTTATTTGCCGTAGAAATCTCAAATATGAAGTCCTCAACCAATCACCTCAAAGCTACCGTTAACCAGGTTTTTTCGCTGTATGAAAAATATGGCGACGAAGATTACATTGGCGAGCCCGTTTCACAACTGGAACACATGAGCCAGGCGGCGACATTAGCCGAAGAGGAGGGTTACGATGATGAAGTGGTACTGGCTGCGTTTTTTCACGACATAGGCCATCTATGCGCCGAAGAAGGCGAGAGCGAAAGCATGGACGGTTTCGGCAACGTTGACCACGAAAAGCTTGGCGCCGATTATTTGCTGGAAAAAGGATTTTCAGAGCGCGTTGCTGCATTGGTACAGGGCCATGTTTTGGCCAAAAGATACCTTACTTATAAGTATCCTGAATATTATAATAAGCTATCAGATGCCAGTAAGGCAACGCTTGAATTCCAGGGTGGCAGGATGGATGCAGCCGAAGCTGAGGAATTTGAAGAAAATCCTGACGCTGATTTAATTATCCGCATGCGTTATTGGGACGATATGGCCAAAGAAACCGAAATGCCGGTGCGTAATATTGATTATCTAAAGGAGATGGCGTTTAGGCATCTTGTTGGCAGAAGTCAGTAAAGTCCGGAAAGTCAGTAAAGTCCGAAAAGTCGGATGTCGAAAAAGAATGCATGAACAATTAAAAACCAATCAACTCAAGGTAACTCAATCAACCAAATCAACTCTTTTCATCTTTCGGTCTTTACTGACTTTCCGACTTCGGGACTTCCTCTCAATATTAAATATTTGTAAGTAATAAGTAACGCCTCTGTTACAAAAATCTACCCATTTAACATTATCTACATCTATTGTTAAGCATTGCTTAATACTAATTTAGTTTACCAATAATAAACAAAGTTTAGTATTGCTGCATGAAAACTTCCTTTTCCTCACTCTCAAAAATTAGCAGATGAAACACATTTACATGCATTTACGGGCAGTAATAACGGTATTGTTATTCTGCCTCGCCCCGGCTCTTTTGTTCGGGCAAACAAAAATCGGTGGTACGGTAACCGATAACAAAAAACTACCGTTGCCAGGCGTAAGTGTTACGCTAAAGGGCACTACAAAGGGTACCGTAACAGACGTAAACGGGCAATTTTCACTCACAGCCGAAAAAGGCCAGGTGTTTACATTTAAGTTCCTGGGTTTTTTAACCCAGCAGATCACGGTAGGCGACCAGGCCACCTATGATGTAACAATGGTGGAAGACTCCAAAACATTAAATGAAGTTGTGGTAACCGCGTTAGGCATTAAAAGGGAAACCAAAAGATTAGGTTATTCAGTTCAGGAACTTAATGGAGCGGAAATTACCAAAGCACGCGAGCCAAATGCCATAAATGGCCTAACCGGTAAAATCTCAGGTTTAAACGTCGGTATTAACCAGGAAATTTTAGCTGCGCCAACCGTGTTGTTAAGGGGATCGCCGTTGAATTTTTATGTTGTTGATGGTATTCCAATCAATACCGATACGCAAAACATAAGCCCGGACGATATTGAAACCTTTACCATACTAAAGGGCCCGACTGCAGCTGCAATTTATGGTAGCCGGGGTATTAACGGTGCTATTTTAATTACCACAAAAAGAGGCAAAAAAGACGATAAGGGCTTTACAATTGAATTTAATTCGAGCACGCAGTTTACTGCCGGCTTCCTTACTATTCCAAAGGTTCAAACCAACTACGGTGGTGGCGACTATGACAAGTATGCGTTCGGTGACGGCACCGGAGGTGGTGTTAACGATGGTGATTATGACGTTTGGGGTCCGCGGTTAAATTCAGGCTTGTTACTTCCTCAATATAACAGCCCTTATGACCCAACCCAAACTTACACTACCACCTTTGCAGACGGTTCGAAATTTACCGGCCATTACAAACCGATCCCATGGATAACCCGGGGCGCAAATAACCTGCAAAACTTTTTGCAAACGGGTGTTTTGACGAGCAATAACGTCGCTTTTTCTGCGACAACCGATAAGTCGAACGTCCGGATGTCAATTACTGATGGCCATCAAACCGGTATCACACCAAATACAAAATTAAATACTGTTAACTTTAACATTTTGGCCAGCTATAACTTCAGCAAAAAGTTTAAAGTTGAAGGTAACTTAAATTATAACCGCCAGTTCACCGACAATATTCCGGATGTTGTTTACGGCCCGAACAGTATTATCTACAACATTGATATCTGGACCGGCGCCGATTGGGGGCTAAACGATGTGCGCAACTACTGGCAGCCCGGAAAAGAAGGTATTCAATCCTACTTCGTTGAATACAAGCGTTACCATAACCCGTTTTTTCAAAGTTATGAGTGGCTAAGAGGTCATTATAAAAATGATGTGTATGGCTGGGCGGCTTTTACTTATAGCCCAAACAAAGATTTTGATATAACCATCCGTTCAAACGTTAGTACTTACGACGTTTTAAGGACTGAAAAAGAACCATTTTCTGCGCACCCTTACGGAGATGAGCATAACCATGGTAACTACCGGGAAGACCGCAGAGACCTTTTTGATAATAACACCGACCTGTTATTAAAATATAACTTTAATAACATTGCAAACACCGGACTTAGCATCTATGCATTAGCAGGTTCTACCTTGCGTAACTTGAAATACACTTCATTGTATACTTCAACCGACCAGTTATTGATACATGATGTTTACACCTTCCAAAACTCAATAAACCCATTAAAGGTGTATAATTTTGACTCGAACATGATTACGCTGAGCGAGTATGCCTCCGCCGATATTACGTTCAAAAAATATTTTACTATTACAGCTACGGCCCGTAACGAAAAATCGTCGGCGCTGCAAAATCAGTCATATTTTTATCCATCAGTAAGCGCGAGCACCCCAATATCCGATTACGTTAAACTTCCTGATTTTATATCTTTCTTAAAAGCAAGGGCAAGTTATGCTAACGTAAAAGAAGGAGGTACTTCTGCGTATATCGGCCAGGCAGGTAACGCTGCCGGTTACGGAACCGACTACCAGACTAACTATGGTGGCCCTGCTTACGTTTCATCCCCTCCTGCCTATAATTTGGGCAAATCGAGCAATAACGTCACCATTGCTACCGCACCTACTTATGCAATTGACCCAAGTTTGAAACCATCTACCCGTTCAAACTACGAAGCTGGCTTTGATATACGCTTCCTGAGAGATCGTATTGGTTTGTCGAGTACTTATTTCATCTACAAAGACGGTCCGAAAATATTTACGGCCTCAAGTTCTGAAACTAATGGTAGTGCACAAAGCTTCGTAACCAACGGTTTTGCCACAAAAAGAACAGGTTTTGAGTTCTCTTTAAGCGGTAACCCAGTACTTTCTACCGATTTTAGGTGGGATGTGTTAGTTAACGTAGGAACTTATAAAGAGGTGTACGATCAATTCCCAAGCCAGTTAAATGGTACTTACGCGCAATTCTTCCACATCGGCGACCGTGTAGATAAGTTATATGGTGCGCAGGAAGCAAAATCTCCTGATGGCAGGGTTATTCATGATTCATCGGGTTTGCCAATGTATTTACCTGTTGCCCAATACTTAGGTAATGCCGACCCTGATTTTAGCTGGGGCATTAACAACAAGTTTAAATATAAGCAATTTAGCCTTTCCTTCCAGTTTGATGGTGCCGTAGGTGGTAAAATCCAGGACCGTGTTTATCGTAAACTAATTGAAGGTGGCCGTGGCGCAAATACGGATGAAGGCGTAATTGGCGCTGCCCGTTTATACGAGTCGCAGCATTGGGGAGACCCTGGATTTAAGGGAGCGGTTTATGCAGATGGCACACCAATTTTAGGTCATGACGGTGTTACACTTGCTGCAGGCAGCCCTGCTATTCAGTACAACCCTACTACTGGTGTTATTACAAATTTAAGCCAGTTGCAATTTGCTCCGAATACAACCCCTGTTAAATATGTTCAGGATTATGTAAGCAGCTTTTATAACGACCCCGAGCACACGGTAGTCAGCAGGAC
Source organism: Mucilaginibacter sp. (assembly GCA_040003105.1). Classification (GTDB taxonomy): domain Bacteria; phylum Bacteroidota; class Bacteroidia; order Sphingobacteriales; family Sphingobacteriaceae; genus Mucilaginibacter. The sequence continues at coordinate 11,121 of JBDUDE010000279.1, forward strand.
TTATGCTAAACTAAGGGAAGTTGTAATCGGCTATTCATTGCCAAAATCTACGGTGCAAAAATTACACCTTTCAAAGGTGGATTTTTCATTAGTTGGACGTAACCTGCTTTATTTCTTCCACGCAGGATATAAAGATATTGACGTTGATCAGTATCCCGGCCGCGATCAACTGGGTAATGCCCACCTTGAATATAACCTGCAAAGCCCTACAACCAGGAGTGTTGGCTTTAACATAAACGTTGTTTATTAAGCGGTTTAAATATTTTTTAACGACAAAAAAACATTAAAATGAAAACATTAAAATTAACCATAGCTTCCTTAGCGTTCCTGGTAGCAATATCGGGTTGTAAGAAGCAGTTCGACGCGGATGTTGTGAACAAAAACCTGCCGATAACGGGTATTTCACCAAGCTTATTATTGCCGCCTATAGAACAGGGCATGTTTATAGCCCCGTTTGGCGACGAAGAAAAAGCGGGCCAGTTCACAGCAATTAACTATACTTATTACGGTAGCAACCAATATTGGACAGGCAGCGCTGGTTTTAATTACGGCACATTAAATAATGTTGTTGCGATGGAAACTGAAGCGGGCAAATTAACTGCTACCCTCTCAAAACCATACCTGGCTTTAGCTAAATTTTTCAGGGCCTATTATTTCGTAAGCATGAGCCTTAAAGTTGGTGATGTGCCGATGACCGAGGCATTGCAAGGTTTAAAAAACTCAACACCTGCATATGATAAGCAGAAACAAATATTCATAAACGCTTTGGCATTGCTTGAATCAGCAAATACTGATTTTGGGGACATGAACTCAGTTAATGCATTAACCAGCGGTACTTACTCAATCCCTGCTACCTACGACATTTACTTCGCAGGCGACTTAACAAAATGGCAAAAAATAGTTAACGCGTTCAGGTTAAGGGTACTTATTGCTTTAAGTAAAAGGACTGGCACTGATGCTGATTTGAATGTTGCTTCGCAATTTTCTGCAATACTGTCAAATCCTGCTAAATATCCGCTGATGACATCAATGGATGATAACTTGCAGCATATTTACGACGGTGTGTTCTCCATCTACCCAAATAGCCCCAGAAACTACGGTAATGATGCAACACGTGATAACATGGCCGCAACTTACCTGAACACCCTTGCTTCGCTGAAAGATTTGCGTGCGCTGGAAGTTGCTGAACCTGCCCGTGGTTTGGGTTTTGCCGATACTTCTTACAGCTCGTTTGTTGGTGGTGCGTCAGGCCAGGCATTGAGTGCTATGGCTCAATTAATACAGCAGCAAAAAATTTCATTAATCGGCCGTCACCGTTATTATGAAACCCTAACCGGCGAAAATACGTTCATCATGAGCTATCCTGAAATGTGCTTAAACATTGCTGAAGGTATAAACCGCGGCTGGGCTACAGGCGATGCTGAAGCCTGGTATAAAAACGGTGTAAATGCCGATTTGGGTTTCTACGGAGTTAAAAACGGTGCTAATTCCATTACTTTTCAGAAAAGTTATTTTGGAATATTATATGATGATATTACCTATACGGTGCACTTTAGTTATGATGGCTATTATAACCAGCCGGCCGTTAAGTACGCTGGAAACAATGTAACTGGTTTAAACCAGATATTAACACAAAAATATCTTGCTTTTGCCCGTAACTCAGGTTTGGAGGCTTATTACCAGTGGCGCCGTACCGGCGTGCCTGCGTTTGATATTGGTCCCGGCAACACTGTGAATGGTAAGATACCTTTAAGGTACCAGTACCCTGTAAATGAAAGATCTGCAAATGCGAAAAATTATAACGCAGCTGTAACAAGCCAATACAGTGGTTCTGACGATATTTACCAGGCAATGTGGCTTATTAAATAGTACCTGTTAATTTCCTCTAAGTGAATAATTAATATACAATAAAGGCAGGCGTAAAACCCTGCCTTTATTTTTACAAAAAACCATGAAAAAGTTAATATTGTTTTTAATCGTTCTGATTTTTCGCCAGATTGGGTTTGATTTTAAAGCAGATACAGGGTACGAGGTTTGCAACGAGATTGGAACTGTAACGGGTAAATAAATAAAGCTAATAACCAGGCACTAATATGAATAATCGATTTTTTTTAGGCGTAATGTTTTGCCTGTTTGCATGTAACACGCTGTATGCGCAAAAACAGGCAACTATTTTGCAGGTACCCGGTTTTGACCGATATAGTAAAATTGACACCACCGGCACCTCTGTTTTACCAAGCGGCAGATTTGTAACACCGGCCGGTAAAACCATTCGCATAACGCATGATCCTTTTGGCTTATCGATATCGCCTGATGGTAAAAAGGCTGTAACACTGCATAACGGCGTTTTAACGCTTATTGATGTGGCTACCATGAATGCCACCAGGGTACCAGCTTATGGCAAAGATAAAATATCACCATTACATGGCGGCTCTTTTTTAGGGGTTGCTTTCTCTCCCGATTCTAAAACTTTATACTTAAGCGGGGGCGATGACGGCTCGGTGATTGTTTATGACGCAGAAAATTTTGTAAAAGCAGATTCATTAACACTTAATGGCAAAGTTGGCTCAAAAAATTATGATGATAGTTTTACCTCCGACCTTTTGTTTAATGCCGACAAAAATGAATTGCTGGTACTCGATCGTGGAAACTTCCGCATGGTAAGGATCGATTTGGCCACAAAAAAAATCACCGCGTCAATCGATGCTGGCCGCCAGCCGTTCGGGCTGGCTTTAAGTCCGGATAAAAAAACTGCTTTTGTGGCTAATGTAGGGATGTATTCGTACCCGCTTATTACAGGTGCAACTCCTGAAAATGCCGATTCTATCATGATATCCCGCCACCCCTATGGCGATAATACCAAAGAATCGCGCGGGGGAACAGTAGTTGAAGGCAGGAGGATTCCCGGTGTTGGTAGTCCGTCATCGCCCGAGGCTATGAGCGTGTTCACTATCGACCTGGCAAGCAACCGGGTTGTCAATAAGTTTAAAACCGGCCACCAGGTAGGCCAGATGCTGGAAGACGCTGAAGTAACCGGTGGAGCAAGCCCCAACTCAATAGCAGTTGGGACGCAATACGCGTATGTTACCAATGCAACTAACGATAACATCACCATTATTGATTACAAAAACCATAAACTGCTGGGCGATATCCCCATAAAGGTTGATGCCCGCATTGATAAATTCAGGGGCTTGCTGCCTTTCGGTATCAGCCTGAGTAAGGACGAAAAAACACTTTATGTAGCCCTTTTGGGTTTTAACGCGGTTGCGGTAATTGATGTGCCTACAAAAACCACCAGGGGGCTGATCCCTACAGGGTGGGGTACATCAAGGGTAAAATTATCTGCCGATGAAAAGGAATTATACATTACATCGTGCCGGGGCAACGGCGCAGGCCCAAATGGCGGGCAGGGTTTTGTGGCACCACCCCAGGGTACTTACATTGGCGATATTCAGTTAGGTACTTTTCAAAAAGTTGATATGCCCAATGACGTTCAGCTTGCTGCCTATACCCGGCAGGCTATCGGTAATACCTTTGTAAGTAAACCGGTAACGATTGCTACTCAAAACCTATTACCTGTTTTACCCGGCTCGTCGCCTACCCCAATAAAATACATTGTTTACATTACCAAAGAAAACCGCACTTACGATGAGGTGCTTGGGCAGTTAAAAAATGCCAAAGGTGATAGTACGCTGGCACGGTTTGGTATGCGTTGCGAGTACACTTTACCCGATGCCTTACGCGTGCAATTCCCTAACCTTAATGTTTCGCCAAATCATATCAAAGCAGCCAATCAGTTTGCATTTTCTGATAACTACTATTGCGATAGCGATGCATCCATTCACGGCCACCACTGGATGATGGGTGTTATACCCAATGAATGGGTTGAAGCTAACTCAAATACAAGCAGAACCGCCAAACTATTTTCAAACGCGCCCGGTCGCCGCTTTCCGGGTTCAACGGGCAGTATGGACCCCGAAGACTATGCCGAAACCGGTGGCCTGTGGGAAGCATTGGAGCGCAAACACGTAAATTTTTACAATTTTGGCGAGGCCAACGAAACCGCCCACGTACGCGAAACATGGGAAGATACCAACACAGGTGCCGCCCATATTGTTATGGTGCCTATGCAAAAAGCGCTATTTACACGTACCAGCCATAACTACGCCGGCTTTAATACCAACATTCCCGACCAGTTCAGGGTAGAGCAGTTTAAAAGCGAGTTCACCAAAATGTGGATCACCGGTAAAAAGAAAATGCCATCGCTCATCACTATGCAGGTACCTAATGATCACGGGGCTGACGAAAGGCCCGAAGATGGTTACCCGTACAGGCAATCCTACATGGCCGATAATGACCTGGCCGTTGGCCGCATACTTGATTTCCTGTCGCACACCAAATACTGGAAAAACATGCTGGTAATTATTACCGAAGATGACCCCCAGGGTGGTGTCGATCATGTTGACGCTCACCGCTCAATCCTTATGCTTGCCGGGCCGTACGTTAAAAAGGGTTATGTAAGCCATACCCATGCCAACTTTGGTTCGATATTAAAAACCATTTATAACGTGTTGGGTGTACCGTATGTAAACCAATATGATGTTACCGCATCGTTATTACAAGACTTTTTTACCAATAAGCCCGATTATACCCCATACACATTTGTGAAAAATGATACCCGGATATTCGATACTAAAAAAGCGATGGCCCGTTACGGAAAAAACACCAATTGGCGAAAAATTAAAAAAGGTGTCGAGATGGACGACGAAGACAGGGAACGCGAAAATCATTACAAACAAAAAGGCAAAAAAACATCCGGGACTATAGTTAATTAAGGTGAGTTGGATATAAGAATTGGTACTAATAAGTCCACATTATTTTACTTAATGGCTTGCGTTTGGCCTCACCTAATCCTCTCCAAAGGAGAGGACTTGAGCTTCGCTCTTCGGCAATCCATTTCAGAACCCTCTCCTTTGGAGAGGGCAGGGTGAGGCGACGACCAGCTATTGTGGTATCGCCCGCAACTCAAAGGATCGTGTTCCTATATCGGATTATAGTTAATTAAGCGACAAAAATTAAAGCTAAACCACATGAAATTCTTATTTATTGCTGCCGCGATATTATTGCTGACCAGCGCAAATGCTCAAAACCCGGCACCGACGGCCCGGCACAAATACATTGTTGCCGCCCATCGCGGCGACCATACCATATTCCCTGAAAACACCCTGGAAGGCTACGCCATGGCTATTAAAGACGGTGCCGACTACATTGAAATAGACCTTCGTACCACCAGTGACGGCCAACTCATCAGCATGCATGATGCCAGCACCGACCGCATGACAGGCTTTAAAGGATTGATAAAAAACCTTACCCTGCAACAGCTGCGGGATTTAAAGGTAAAAGCTAAAAACAACGCTGATACAACTACGTACCGTATCCCACTGTTCGATGAAATACTAAAGCTTTGCAGGGATAAGATTTACATCTACATCGATTTTAAAGAAGCTGATGCAACCGTCACCTTAAACATGCTTAAGCTATACCATATGGAAAAACAGGTGCTGGTTTACATCAACAAAGCATCGCAGGTTACCGATTGGCGCAAAACATACTCCACTATGCCGCTGATGTTCAGCATGCCTGATAGTGTAAAAAACGTTGAATCGATGAAGAAATTTGTCGACACCTGGCATCCTGATATTTTGGATGGGAACTACGGCACGTACACAAAAGAGATGTTGGCATTTGCAGCAACGTTAAACATTCCTGTTTGGCCCGATGCGCAAAGCCCGCTCGAAGGGCCGTTGGTTTGGGATAAGGCAATTGCGATAGGCTTAAAGGGCCTGCAAACAGATAATCCACCAGCTTTGATAAAGTACCTGGAAGGCAAGGGCTTGAGGTAAGGCTGCCGCTAAACTAATTATATCCTCCGGTGTTATTGTTTTATAACAACTATCTGCTTATATTTATTAAAACAAACTAACGGCCGTTTATCCCAAAAACTACCTTTAGCGAGCAGCCCAATTATAATCTTTAAAACCGGAGGTTATTATGAATCTTGTTCATCGAATTGAAAACTGGGGCGACACCCATCACCCTAAATTTATCGACATTGTGCGTATTGCGCTTGGCGGCTTTTTGCTGCTTAAAGGCATAGCCTTTATGAATAACACCGAGTATCTTAAAGGGCTGATTGAAAACCAGGATGCTGTCAACATTTCGGCTGGTGTATTAATGGCGCTGGTGTATTATGTAACCTTTGCGCATATGGTGGGTGGTATATTAATCGGGCTTGGCATTTTAACAAGGTTTGGGTGCATTATCCAAATACCTATACTAATCGGCGCAATATTTTTGAGCGGTATTTTCCAGGACGCTATCAACTACATGGTATGGCCATCCGTTGCCGCACTGGCAGCATTGGTTATGTTCCTGGTTTTAGGCTCAGGGCCGTTGTCGCTGGATAGGTATTTTTTGCAATGTAGCGAGGAGGGGTAATTAGTGGCAGCTTTAAGTAGCAGTTTTAAATATCAGTAGCAGTAGCAGTTCTTTATAGTAATTTACTGCTACTACCGTCTGCCACTAAAAAACTCATTTCAGTACTGCTACTACCACCTGCTACTAAAGTACTTATTTTAATACTCAGCCATTTCCTCATCTACATAGCACCACAGCCAGCGTTCGCCGGGCTCGGCTGATATTACTACGGGGTGCCCCGCCTCGGCAGCATGCTTACTTGCGTGTCGTGCAGGTGAGCTATCGCAGCAAAGCGTAACGCCGCAGGTTTGGCAGGTGCGCAGATGCATCCAGGTGCCATGAACTTTTATACATTCTTCGCAAACGTAATCCTTCGCGTGTTTAAGCGTTTTTATCGCAGCTAAATGCTGGCAAACTTCGTCTTCCATATTGTCCTTTTTATAACCTAATCAACCCAATCTAACTTAATTAACTCAATCAGCCAACCTACACCTCCGCCAAATACTTATGCACAAAACTTATCGCCATCGAGCCTTCGCCCACGGCCGATGCGACGCGGTTCATGGCGCCGGCACGTACATCGCCGGCGGCAAATATGCCGTTGCAACTGGTTTCCAGCAGGAATGGGTCGCGGTTTTGCTTCCATATCTTGCCAAAATCGTCATAACGCCTTAACTCGCGACCTGTTTCAATAAAGCCTTTTTCATCTTTTAAAATGTCGAGCTTCAGCCAGTCGGTATAAGGTTTTGCGCCGATGAAAATATACAGCGCCGCCGCTTCTTTAGTAACGGTCTCTTTTGTTTTTACGTTGATGAGCGTTAATTTCTCCAAACAGTTATGCCCGCATGCTTCAATAATTTCGGTATCGGCAAGTACATGTATGTTGGGTAAATTGGCTATCTGCTGTATCAAATAGGCCGACATGGTGTAACTCAGACTATCCTTGCGGATAATGATAAAAACGTTTTCAGCAAATTTAGACAAGTAAACTGCCGCCTGGCCTGCCGAATTGCCGCCGCCTATCACATACACTTCTTTACCCTTGCATGCCGAAGCTTCGGTAGTAGCAGCGCCGTAGTAAATGCCCGCACCGGTATAATTTTCCACGCCTTTAACGTCAAGCTTGCGGTAATCAACGCCAGTGGTAATCACCACGGTGCGGCTCACTATTTCGGGGCCGTCATCAAGTATTATGGTTTTGTAGCCATCTTTTTGTTTGATATCATTTACTGCCTGGGGCGATAAAAACTCGGCGCCCAAACGCATGGCCTGGGTTATGGCGCGACGGGTTAAATCGGCCCCGCTCAAGCCTGCCGGGAAACCCAGGTAATTTTCAATACGCGAGCTGGTTCCTGCCTGTCCGCCCGGCGCTTTGCGCTCAATCAGCAAGGTTTTTAAACCTTCTGAGGCGCCATAAACTGCCGCTGCCAACCCAGCCGGGCCAGCGCCTATAATCACCACATCATAAATGTCATTGGTAATCTGCGGATTGGCGCCCACCTTTTCAGATATCGACCTTATGGTGGGCTTGCACGAATAAGTCCCATCATCAAACACTACAACCGGCAACTCCTCCAACTTGATATTGTTAAGCTCCAGCACCTGTTTGGCGTCGGGGTTTTTCTCGATATCCAGCCATTTATAGGGGATAAGGTTGCTTGCCAAATAGTCCTTAACCGTGTGCGATTGCGGCGAAAACTGGTAGCCAACTACCTTTATGCCTTTAAAATCGGGTACGTAATCATTTTGCCAGTCGTCAAGCAAATCATCCAGCACAGGGTACAGTTTTTCTGATGGCGGGTCCCAGGGCTTCATCAGGTAATAGTCAAGCTGCACATCGTTAATGGCTTTTATGGCGGCTTCGGTATCGGAGTAAGCGGTAAGCAACACGCGCTTGGCTTTGGGGTATATTTTTAGGGCTTTCTCTAAAAAGGCGACGCCCTCCATTTCGGGCATACGCTGGTCGCACACAAACATAGCCACCACGTCCGAACTGTTTTTGTGTTCAACAAGGGCCTCCAATGCTTCGTTGGCCGATGTGGTGTTTATAATGCGGTAATCCTTGCCGTACATCGACTTTAAATCGCGGCTAATAGCGCGTAACACCTGCGGGTCGTCGTCTATCGAAAATATTATTGGCTTTTCCATGGGTGAAGGTGTGTAGCGGTAAAATTATAAATTATTACAAAGGTAAGGTAATAATAAAACGCCTCAAACCCCCTCCGGGCCAAAAAATGTGTTTTACTTTTTCGTGCTGTCCTTTTTTAAAGCTTTGCCATGCATACCAGGCACATTGCGGCCGGTATCCTTGTCAAATTTGCTCGAATCGACGGTAGGCGGGTAAGTGCTTTTTACGGTGTCCCCTTTGCCACTTTGGGCCATGTGGTCGCCGCCGCAGGCCGATAACAGGCAAATGCCAAAGCTAAGAAGGGTTATAAAGATGCTGTTTTTCATGCCGGTAAATATTGATGTGTATATTAAACAGGCGGGAAGAGGGATGGTTTTTGGAATTTGGAAATTGAATCAAACAGTTTAATGCATGGCTTTTACACAGGTAAGTTTGATGTATACCGGTTAATCATTTTTTTTAATCATTTTTATATGATAAAATGCTGTCGCTCACCTGTTATATGAAATACTTGTTTGCCGCTTTTCTTTTTGTGTTGATGGTGCCCTGCTTCGGCCAAAATATCGATAGCCTTAAAAAGGTACCGATGGGTAATTATCCTGCGGAAAAAAGATTGGCAGCTTTGAGCCAGCTTGGCGCCCTGTATGAAAATAAAGGTCAATACCACGAGGCGCTGAACTATTTCCGCCAGGCATTTGATATCCGCGATTCGCTTGATATCGTCAAAAAATCAAAAGAAAGTTCGATAGAGACTTATAGTCGTGGCTTTGTGGGTGATGTAATGGCGGGTATGCAAGGCAAAAGCGAATCGGAACAGGATATTTTAAAGACAATTGACAATAAAAAGTCATTGAATGATACACTGGC
>JBDUDE010000351.1:0-1844 GCA_040003105.1 Mucilaginibacter sp.
ACCTTAAAACAGCCCGCGCGGGTATTCTTTTTGCAGCTTTCCTGAAATTGCTGATGCCGGTAATCGTAGTATTACCTGGCATAGCAGCTTACGTGCTTTACCAAAAAGGTATGTTCCACCAGGAAATGTTAAGTTCAAAAGGCGTTTTGGATGTTAACAAGGCTTATCCGTCGATACTTAATTTATTGCCTAACTACATGAAAGGGCTTTCATTTGCAGCGCTTACGGCGGCTATTGTGGCATCCTTAGCTGGCAAAGCCAATAGCATAGCTACTATATTTACGTTGGACATATACAAAAAGGCGATAAATAAAAATGCCTCGGAGAAGAACATGGTTAACGTAGGTAAAATTGCTGTGGTGGTGTCTATGATATTAGGTGTTTTACTGTCTTTCGTAATTGGAGATATGCTGATGGGCGAAGGAAAGCAAGGCTTCCAGTACATACAGGAGTACACAGGCTTCGTATCGCCGGGTATATTTGCCATGTTTATCTTAGGTTTCTTCTGGAAAAAAGCAACTTCAAACGCTGCATTATTCGCAACCATAGGCGGTTTGGGGTTTGCTATAGTGTTCAAATTTCTGCCTTACTGGACCAATCTTTCCTTCCTTTCTCCATTCGGTTTTTCAAAACTAAATGCTGATGGTGTATGGGAAATTCCTTTTATGGATAGGATGGGCTTCGTTTTTGTGATATGTATGGTAGGTATGTATATCATATCCATGATTGAAAATGCGAAGGGTTTAAGGACAAACGGTCTGGAAGTAGACGTAAATATGTTTAAAACAAACAGAAGCTTCGCAATCGGCGCTATTGTGGTTGCTATTATTCTTACTGTCTTGTATACAGTTTTCTGGTAGCAGGCAAACAACTTAAAAAAATAGCGATGAGTATGGTGCTCATCGCTATTTTTTTGAACTGCCGCTTTTTTAACGGCAGAGGCACGAAGAAAGCAAGGGTAGCGCCTGTTTTGTGAATTACTAAAGCGGGCCCCCATAACTTCGGTAGCCAGGTCGTTTTCTATTATAAGTGCTTGCCTGTGGGGACACGGACAATGGAGAGTGAAAACTAATTTAAAACTATTAACTTGTAACCCGGTAGCCAGATTGGAATTTTTACCGGGCAACATAAACAAGCAACCAAATTAAACCAAAATATGAGCAAGTTTACATCGATTGACTACTTCATTTTTATCTTTTACTTTATTGTGGTGTCGGGATATGGCATTTACATTTACCGTAAAAAAAAGAAAGCAGTCTCTGCTACCCACGATTTCTTTTTAGCCGAAGGCTCCCTAACCTGGTGGGCAATTGGCGCTTCGCTCATAGCTTCAAATATTTCCGCCGAACAGTTTATAGGCATGAGCGGCCAGGGATATAGTATCGGCATTGCCGTAGCTGCATACGAATGGATTGCAGCGATAGCTTTGATTATTGTTGCTGTATGGTTTATCCCGGTGTATCTTAAAAACAAGATATTCACGATGCCTCAGTTTTTAAAAACGCGGTATAACGAAACGGTTGCCTTAATTATGGCCATTTTCTGGCTGTTCCTGTATGTTTTTGTTAACCTTACCTCCATCTTGTATCTTGGCGCTTTAGCTATTAATAACCTGTTAGGCGGCAGTGTCGACCAATTTCACCTCATTATTATACTGCTTTCGCTGTTCGCAGTATTTATTACGCTTGGTGGCATGAAGGTTATCGGTTTTACAGATGTTATACAAGTAAGCGTACTTATTATTGGCGGTTTGGCCACTACCTATATCGCATTAACAGTAGTGAGCAGAGCCTTCGGTTTTGGCGAAAATGCATTGGCAGGCTTCAACCAGCTAATAAAAAGTG
>JBDUDE010000088.1:0-1841 GCA_040003105.1 Mucilaginibacter sp.
CGAGACCTCCGTGCCTTCTTTGATGCCTCTGTGGTTATTTTTAACCACGGAGACACAGAGGACACACGGAGAGCACAGAGTTAAAAATGTTATAGTGGCAGGTTATCTGCAAACTCTTCAATCTCGCCTTTAATACTTTGCAGGTAATCAATATCGTCGAAACCGTTTACCATATTATCTTTTTTATATGGACTGATATCGAATTTCTCTGTATCTCCTGTTGAAAGAATAGTAATGCTTTGGGCAGGCAAATTCACCTCAATTTCTGTCTGCGGGTCGCCTATCACAGCGGTGAATATTTTTTCAGCAAACTCAGGGCTAACCTGCACGGGCAATACGCCAACGTTAAGGCAGTTATTCCTGAAGATATCCGCAAAGAAGCTGGATACCACACAACGAAACCCATAGTCATAAACCGCCCAGGCAGCATGCTCCCGGGATGATCCGGAGCCAAAGTTTTTACCGCCAACCAAAATTTTGCCGCTGTAAACAGGATTGTTCAGCACAAAATCCTTTTTTGGGGTATTGTCCGGGTTGTAGCGCCAGTCGCGGAAAAGGTTGTCACCGAAGCCAACGCGTTCTGTAGCTTTTAAAAAGCGGGCTGGTATCAGCTGGTCGGTATCCACGTTCTCTATGGGCAGCGGAACCGCGGTGCTTGTTAGTATATTAAATTTATCGTAAGCCATTTTATTTCTTTTGATTACACCGATTTGAAAAATGATTTCACCGATGTCTTTTTTATAATCTCTAAACTAACTCCTCTATCAACGTCCTTGGGTCTGTTACAACGCCTGTAACGGCGGCAGCTGCGGCAACCAGCGGACTGGCAAGCATGGTGCGTGCACCAGGACCCTGGCGACCTTCGAAGTTGCGGTTCGAGGTGCTTACAGCATATTTTCCGGCAGGGACTTTATCATCGTTCATAGCCAAACATGCAGAGCAACCAGGCTGGCGTAAAGTGAATCCAGCTTCGGTTAAAATATCCAGCAAGCCTTCTTCCTTAATTTGCGCCTCTACAATGTGCGAGCCGGGTACCAGCCAAGCAGTAACGTTATCAGCTTTGTGCTTGCCTTTTACAAGGGAGGTAAACGCCCTGAAGTCTTCAATACGGCCATTGGTGCAGCTGCCTACAAATACAAAATCAACCGGTTTGCCCAACATCGAATCGCCTTCGTGGAAGCCCATGTAGTTTAACGATTTCTCGTAGGTCGCAGCACCACCTTCAACATCGGCAGCATCAGGGATATCGTGCGATATGCCCATGCCCATGCCGGGGTTGGTGCCGTAGGTTATCATCGGCTCAATATCTGATGCACTAAAGGTTAGTTCTTTGTCAAAAACAGCATCGGCATCGGTTTTCAAAGTTTTGTAGTAAGCCAATGCCCTGTCCCAGGCTTCGCCTTTTGGGGTAAACTCGCGGCCTTTCACATACTCAATGGTGGTTTCATCCGGCGCAATCATGCCGCCGCGTGCACCCATCTCTATGCTCAGGTTACAAACCGTCATGCGGCCTTCCATGGTCATATTCTCGAAAACATCGCCAGCGTATTCAACAAAATAGCCGGTAGCGCCCGACGTGGTTAGTTTTGAAATTATGTATAGTGCAACGTCTTTGGGAGTAACGCCAAATCCTAATTTACCATTAATGTTAATGCGCATTTTTTTAGGCTTCGGCTGCATAATGCACTGGGTAGCCAGCACCATTTCAACTTCCGACGTACCAATACCAAACGCAATGGCACCAAAAGCACCGTGGGTTGAGGTGTGCGAATCCCCGCAAACTATAGTTGCGCCGGGTTGGGTAATGCCATACTCCGGACCAACAACGTGAACGATACCAT
>JBDUDE010000602.1:0-6097 GCA_040003105.1 Mucilaginibacter sp.
GGGTTTTTGGTAAACAAATCATCAACAACGCCAAATACAAAATCCTGCACTTTGGGGTTGGTTAAATCGAGCACCAGCTGGTTACGCATGTAAATTTCAGGCCGCTGTGGTTGTTTTATTACCCAGTCGGGATGTTTTTCGTACAGTTCGCTTTTGGGGTTTACCATTTCCGGCTCAATCCATATCCCGAATTTTACGTCGTTTGCTTTGGCTTCTTTCACCAGGTAGGCAATATCATTAGGCAGTTTGGATTTGTTCACCTGCCAGTCGCCAAGGCCGGCATGGTCGCCGTTGCGGGGGTATTTGTTGCCAAACCAGCCGTCATCCAGCAAAAACATATCAACCCCAAGTTTTTTTGTATCCTTTAACAGCCCGGCCAGCTTTGGTTCGTTAAAGTCAAAATAAGTCGATTCCCAGTTATTCAGTAGGGTTAACCTTGGTCCGTTACCGTCAACAATTTTATAATTGCGCGCCCAGCTTTGCAGGTTGCGGCTGGCTTCGCCCTTGCCTTTGTTGCTTAGCGTATAAACAAATTTTGGCGTGGTAAATTCAACGCCGGGTTTTAATACATAATCGGCAGCGAAGTTGTTTATGCCTGCAATTAAACGCAGGTTATTTGCCGGGTCGACCTCAAAATCAATCCTGAAATTACCGCTCCATTCCAGGTTGCCATACATTACTTCTCCTTCATCCTCGCCGGCGGGTTTGTTTAATGATACCATGAATACAGGCGGCTCGAACAAATCTGCACGGGAGCCAAGTTTCGAGTCGATGGTTTTTATGCCATGGTTAAGGGCTTCTTCTTCGGGCTGCATTTCCTGCGCCCAGTCGCCATGGTAATGTTTGAGCCAGTAGCCGCCGGCTTTTATGCACAGGTTGGCCGAGGCATATTTATTAAGCACCACATCCTTTTTTTCGTGGTGGGTGATAACGCTCCATTGCTCGGTTACATCTTCGTTATAATACGTCTGGTAATTAAGCGTAACCTCAAAATCATAAACCGAATCTTTCAGCTTGATGCTCAGCAAGCTTACATCTTCGCTAACTTTAGTAACCGTATGATTAATATATTTCAGGTCTAACGATTTATTGCCATCTGCATGGGTTACTGCAATGGCTGGCTCCAAAAGGTTGCGGGTGCCTGCACTGGTGTAAGCGTTATTATAGCTGCCAATGCTACCACTAAAATTGTACATTTTAGCAATAGCGCGGTATTCGTTTTTATCGTTAAGCTTGCTGCCGAAGTAAACCATGTTCAGCAGTTTATCGGGTGTTACCTGCAAAACAAGGGCATTATCCTTTGTTTCGATGGGGATGGTTACATCCTGTGCTTTAACTAAACTGGCGGCGAACAGCGATAGCGCCATAGCGACTCCCGTTAACAAACCTTTTGAGCTTATTTTATTCATGGCTATAACTTTTTTGTCTTGACTCTTGGTTCTTGTCTCTTGATTATTGCTTCTCTTCAATAAATAACCCCATCCTTCATCACCATCTTCACCTGTTTCACTGCTTTTATATCTTCGGCAGGGTTACCTTCAACGGCAACAATATCCGCAATATAGCCGGATTTTATGCTTCCGAAATTATTTAATTGAAAAACTGTCGCATTTACACTTGTGGCCGATTTTAATACATCGATAGGCTTCATCCCATAGTCGACCATCAACAGCATTTCGCGGGCGTTATCGCCATGGGTAAACACGCCGACATCGCCGCCCATGCAAATGGTCACGCCTGCCTGTAACGCCTCTTTAAATATTCTTCGCTTATTGGTGACGCCTTCCGGCTCAGGGTCGGTTCCTTTTTTCCAGCCTGCATAGGTAAATATGGCTTCGGTTGCTGCAAGGGTGGGGCACAGCGCTATGCCTTTATCTTTCATCAGCTTAAATAATTGCGGAGTGCCGCCATCGCCATGCTCAATGGTTGTTACGCCAGCGGCAATGGAACGCCGCATACCTTCTTCCGTTCCGGAGTGCACGGCCACAATCCGGCCGCTGCTTTTAGCAACCTCAACGGCTATTTTCAATTCGGCTTCGGTAAAAGTGGGCTGGGTGGTGCTATTCTCGCCCCAGCGGTAATCGGAGTAAAGCTTTACTACGTCGGCCCCATGGCCAATTTGCGACCGTACCACCCGGGTAATGCCGTCAATGCCATCCGCCTCCTCACCGCCTGTAATTACGGTAGCTTCGGCAACATTGCTTTTGGGCACATAGCTGCCGGTGGCTACAATGGCGCGGGTAGCAACCAGCATCCGGGGGCCGGGAATAACGCCTTTTCTTATAGCGTCCTTTAAGCCAACATCATCATAAGCAGCCCCCTCGGTGCCTAAGTCTCTAACGGTTGTAAACCCGGCCATCAATGTAGCTTTTGCGTGATTGACCGCACGGGCAGTACGTTCGGCCCGGCTTTCGTTAAGTACCTGGTTGTTCCACGAGGTTTGATTATAAGGGTGCAGGAACAAGTGCGAATGACCTTCAATCATTCCCGGCATTACTGTTTGGCCCTTGAGTTCAATAACCTGTGCAGAGGCTGGAGCTGTGATTGTATTTGGTTCGCCCGCAGCTTCAATGCGGCTGCCGTTTATTAAAACCCACCAGCCGTTGTGCATTTGCTGCCCGTCAAAAACACGGTCGGGTTTTAGTAAAATGTATCCGTTGTTGAATTTTTGCTGCGCAATGGTTGCCGTTATCAGCAATAAAATAAAGGCTAAGGTCAGGTTAAATGTTTTCATAATAGTATTTGTAGATGTAAAGCAAGATATTAAATTTATTTTTAATCCTATGCAACCATTTCGCTACCCTTTTCATCTTACCTTTAAATGATGTTTTTGGAGCCAAAATATACTATTGACGAACTGGTAAAGAGATGTAAGGCAAATGAGCGTAAAGCGCAGGAAATGCTCTACAAACAATTTGCTTCGAAAATGCTTGGGGTTTGTTTACGCTACGCAACCGACCGCATGGAAGCCGAGGATATGCTGCAAAACGGGTTTATTAAGGTTTTTAAAAAGATAGAAGATTACAGGGGTGATGGTTCGTTTGAAGGATGGATACGGCGGATAATGGTACACAGCTCGATAGAATACTACCGCAAATACCATAAAATGGTGCAACTGGTTGATATTGAGGATGCTGCCGGCCACACATCAGTTGATGCACAGGCCACATCAACACTGGCTGCAAATGAGTTAATGGCTTTGATACAACAACTGGCCCCCGGTTACCGCATCGTATTTAACTTATACGCCATTGAAGGTTACTCGCACCGCGAAATAGCCGAGATAACCGGGATAAGTGAAGGGGCATCGAAGTCGCAACTATCGAGGGCGCGGTCGGTATTAAAAGAACAAATTGTAAAAATGGAAGGTAAACGATATGGATATGCAGGATAAAGAATTTGATTCGCTGTTTCGCTCGAAGCTGGAGAATTTTGAGGCCGCACCTACCAGCCAGGTATGGGATGGTATTGTTGAAGACCTTGGCGGCAAGCGCCGCTACGCCGTGTTATTGCCTTGGTTAAGCATAGCGGCAAGCCTACTTGTTTTGGTAGCCGCAGGGGTATTGTTTATCCCGCAGAAAACTACGGTTAAGTCTTCCGTTAGTCACGGAATTGCAAAAACGCCTGTGCCACCACAGACTGTTAAACATGACCCGGCAGTACCCCAACAACAAGGTATCGCACAAACACCTACAGTTGCTCCTGCACCGGTTAACCGGATGGCTCAGGCAAAACCTGTAAAAACAAACACGGAAACTGCTGTTACAAGCACTGCGCCTGAAACTTTGCCGGCGAATGTAAATGCAGCGCAGCCGCATGAACAGCAAATAATAGCAGCTGTACAACCAAAAGAGGTAATTTCGCCCGAAGCGCAGGGCTTGCAAACGCAAATTGCGCCGCAAACGGCAGATATCCCCGTGGCTGCTACCATTAAACCGATAATAGCTGCAGCGATGCCAAATATTGCCGATAAACAAAGTATTGCAGCCGCAAGGCCAAAACATAAAGCACATGGCATTGGCGGCTTCCTGAACACGGTAATTGCTGCAGTTGATAAAAGAAAAGATAAAATAATTGAATTTACCGAATCGGATGATGACGATGGATCGAACCTTACAGCGGTTAACCTTGGGATATTAAAATTTAAGAAGGATAAAGGAGAAGTGAGTAGTTTGACTAAGTGAGTGGTTGTTCCGATAACTATCGGGAAGGTTTGGCATAGTGTACATATTGCCCCTTTAATCGACAGCTCATTTTACACGCTAATAAATCACTACAATTAACAACAGAAAAAAATGAAAAAGATAATAATTACTACAATATTATGCATAGCAATTTCCGGTGCTTTTGCACAAACTAAAAAGGACAGCAGTATGGCTGTGCCCGATTCTGTAAGAAAAAAAGGTGTTACCCTTTCGCTAAGCGTTGGCGATGATGATTCGCACCGGTGGAAAGATACCACTACTTACAACGATAGGGCCTACCCCCGTTTCTCGTTCGGCATTACGTTCTCGAGGTTTGATTTGGGGCTGGCTACCTTGATTGATAATGGCAGCTTTACCTTATCACCAAAAAATCAATTTTTGCGCTACCGCTCCTGGAAAACCAGCAACGTAGGTTTCGACCTGGTGCAGATGGGTGTAAGGTTTAACCCTAATTTTAAGATATACCTGTCTGGCGGGTTTGACTGGACGCTGATACGCCTGCGGGAGGACATCACCATACTGCCAAATCAGCCGGTGCTGACCTACCGCCAGGATAATATCGACTATAGCAAAAACCGTTTTTCGTCGACCTACCTGCGGATACCGCTTTCGTTTGATTTCCGCACCAACGAAAATTATGAAGGAAAACGCGCGCACATTGTGTTCGGTCCGGATGGGGGGCTGCTGCTGGGTGGCCGTGTAAAACAAATAAGCAAAGAAAACGGCAAGCAAAAGGTAGATGACGACTATCATTTCACAAAATTCCGTTATGGTGGTTTCGTACGCTTCGGCTACGGCGATATGGGCATCTTTGCCAAATACTATTTCAACGATATGTTTGAAAATAGCCCGGACCAAAAAGGGTTGAAGAATTTATCGTTTGGGTTTACTTTAGGGTTTTGAAGTTAGTTGAAGAGGTTGTAGTTGTTGTAAGGGTTGTAAAGGTTTTAGCCTGGATCTAACTTTTACAACAACTACAACTTTTACAACCTTTAATAACTCTCCTCCACAACTACCCTATCCCCATGCGCTTTCGGCTCTGATATCACTAAAAAATGCAAATCGGCATCGCTATTGTTTAATATGCGGTGCTTTGTATTTGGGGTGATGTGGATTGATTCATTCGCCTGTACAGTTTTGCTTTCCCCTTCCACTTCGAACGTTGCGGTCCCGGATAAAATATAAAATACCTGCTGTGCATGGTGGTGATAATGCAACTGTTCGCCGGTGCCGGGCGGCATGCGTTCCTGTATTACACTTAGCGTGGTTGACTTTAACAGGTGCCAGCCATCACACTGGTTGCCCCAGGTATAATGTTCAGCATTTTGGGTTGATGTTATCATGGTACAAATTTAATTTTTTTGACACTAACTCAGTTTAACAGCACAATGTGGGGGTACAATTTGAAACAAGTTCAAACAAAAGGCGTAATTAAGCCGAAAAAAGCGTCCTTTTTGTAAATTAGCCCTTAAGCATTAGCTAATTGAATTACATTTGGAGTTAAAACCAATGCTTCGCGCCTTTTAATTATTGATGAGACCCCTTTGGCTTAAGTTATTTTTACCTTTAATAGGTATCCTCATGGCGGTGCAAAGCTCTGCACAGGTATGTACAGGCAGCCTGGGCGACCCGGTTATTAACCAGGATTTTGGCTCGGGAACCAATCCCGGTGCGCCATTGTCAACCAGCGTAACCAATTACACTTATTACGCGCAGGACTGTCCAAACGATGGTAGTTATACAATTGCCAACAAAACCAGCAATTGCTTTGGTAACACATGGCATAATTTACTAACAGACCATACCCACAACACCAATGGATATATGATGATTGTTAATGCCTCTGGCCAACCGGCCGTTTTTTATACACAAACCGCCGAAGCGGGGCAACT
>JBDUDE010000104.1:0-6097 GCA_040003105.1 Mucilaginibacter sp.
ATCCGGATAGCTTTTAGAGCCCTCGAAAAAAACGATATGCCAAACAAACTTTCGGCAGAATTTTGTATATTGGGTGTGCAAATAAAAAAATTTGCACTTAAACACGCCTTGCATAATTAATTGTTTTACAACCTAATCCCAACTATTTGTGATTGTTAACCCAACCGCTGCCCGCAAATACCTGATCATAATTTTAATTTCAGCTTTCGCATCTGCCGCCTTTTCGCAGCAAAAATCAAACTACAGCCTTTTATGGCGGATAAGCGGCAAGGGCCTCAGCAAACCATCGTACCTTTTTGCCACCATGCATGTTAAAGACAAGCGCGTGTTTAATTTTAGCGATTCGGTAATGCTGAGCCTGCAAAGCTGCCGGCGTTTTGCCATGGAGGTTCATCCTGATACGCTGATGATAAAAATGTTTGCCTCGCTGCAAAACCCGGACTCGCTGCGCAGCCTGGATAAAATGCTCGGTAAGGCAGACTATGAAAAGCTGGCCAAAAAGTTTAAGGACAAAAATGGTTACGACATTGGTAAAACCGACCCGATGGTGCTTGAATCGTTAATGAAACCGGCCGATAACAAGCCCGGCGATAAAGTTTCGTTTATTGACGCCTATTTGTATGGTATGGCCCGCACGCTTAATAAAAATGTATTAGGGCTCGAAGACGTTGCTTCCCAGTTCGACCAATATTATGGCTCAAAAGACGCTATAAAAGAGCGGCTGCTTGATTTGCTTGATGATGATGTTGAAGCAGCTAAGGACGAGAGCAAGGAAGAAATGATAAAAATTTACAGCAGCGGGAATTTAGATGATATATACAGCTATGTGCTAAGCATGGGAATGAACGATTCTACAATTGTTGCCCGCAATAAGGTAATGGCGGCAAGCATGATAAAATATATGGCCGATGGCACGCTTTTTACCGCAGTTGGCGCCGCGCATTTGCCGGGCCCCGATGGCGTTATTGCTTTGTTGAGAAAAGAGGGGTATACCGTAACTAAGGTAAAAGCTGATTTTACCGGGGTTGCCGATAAATTTCAAATCGACTATATGAAGATGGACTGGCCGGTGTACCGGGATAATAATAACGGCTATTCTGTTAACTTTCCGGGCACCCCAATTAAATTTGCCATGAGCGGCATTAATACCTTAATATACGCCGATTTGGCGAATGAGTTATATTACGGCATATACGCAGTACCGCGCGGCAC
This sequence comes from Mucilaginibacter sp., assembly GCA_040003105.1. Classification (GTDB taxonomy): domain Bacteria; phylum Bacteroidota; class Bacteroidia; order Sphingobacteriales; family Sphingobacteriaceae; genus Mucilaginibacter. The sequence goes on from JBDUDE010000104.1 coordinate 1,213, forward strand.
CGCCGCAGTTGCCGCAAACCGGCAACAGGTTATCAATACTTTTTTGGATAATATCAGCAAAAGCAAAAAATCGCAACTGGTAAGCCGTAAAGATTTTGTGTTTAACAAAATGCAGTGTACCGAATTGGTGCTTAAAGGCGCTACGGGTTACACGCGCACACGGCTGATCCTTGCAAATAATATGTTGTACGCATTTTACGCCGGCTCCAGGGTTAATAATTTAGACCTGCCTTATGTAAACCGTTACCTCAATTCGTTTGTGAGCCTGCCTGTCGTTCAAAAAGCGCCGCCATCATGGATAACCTATACCAACACAGCAGGGGCCTTTACAGTTAAAATGCCGGGCGAACCAAAAAATGTGAGCAAGCAAATACCGGCGGTAATATCGGGCAAAAGCGTTACATACAGCCTTAATATGTACGTAAGCACCGATTCCGTAAACTCAGCTTCATACCTGGTAAGGTATAACGATTATCCCCCGGGCACTTATTTGAGCGATAAAGAAAAGTTATTTAGCACCATGCTGACTGAGTTTAAAGACAAGGGCAAAATTATCGCCGGCCCCGTAAAAATTACTACCGATGGTTTGGAAGGAGAGGAAATAGCTATAGTATTAAATGGTGGATACAACGCAAAAATAAGGACTTATGTAAAAGGAAACCGGGTATACCTGCTACTCTCTGAAATTTTGCAACCCGATTTAAAAGCAGATGGCAATAGTGTTTTTTTTGATTCTTTGCACTTTACACCTTGTACCGAACCAACTTATTATACCTTTCATCCCGATAGCAGCAATTACACGGTAAAAATGGTTGCAAAACCTTTTCAGCTGCCCGATAGTACAACAAGGTTACATTATACAAATTTTGTAAAAAACATTACCACCTGGTATTCAACCAACCCCAATTCAGGCGGCCTTTTCGGTTTTGAACATTCAACAATAAGCCCGTACTACCGCGCAAAAAATATCGATTCACTTTACAGTGCATTGCTGGTCAAGGTATCCGACTCGCAGGACACTGTTTTAAAAACCGACACTATATTGCTTGATGGCATAAAAGGGCGCGAATTGCTGGTTCAAAAAACAGGTACAGATGCAAAAAGGCGCATCCGTGTGGTGGTTAAGGATAACGATATTTTTTGGTTTATAGGCCGCATGGACAATTCGGAGTTGTTTGATAAAAGCGCCAACACCTTTTACAGTTCGCTTACAACCACGCCATCAAATACGGCACCGGCTGATTTGGCCGCTTCCAAGGCCGGCAAAATTTTTAAGGACCTGCAATCTAACGACACCACCGTTTATAAAAATGCCCTCGGGGCGCTATCATACTATGATTTTACCGCCGACGAATTGCCAGCTGTATACGCAGCACTTCAAAAAAACTACCCGGACGATACCCTACAAAACGGCGCCCGCAGGAAATTGATAAAAGGGTTGCAAACCTTAAATAACGACAGTACCATTAGCGTTTTGGTAAAACTGTACCCAACTTTAAAACAAAAAGATGATTTAAAAGCCGCAATACTGGATGCAATACCCCGCATTGATCAAAAAACAGGCTACGACACTTATTTAAACCTGCTTACTTCCGACCCGCCGCTGAAGCCCCGAAACACCAACGAAGTTTTCAATGCCTTATCTGATTCGATTGAGTTTGCCGCTGCCCACTTTACGCAGGTATTGCCGTTGATAAGCAACCCGGCTTACCGCAATAACCTGCTGCGTATAGCCCGTTTCATCGCTGTTAAAAAGAACAGCGTTTATGATAAAATGCTGAAAGATAATTATGCATCCATTATGACCAACGCCGCCGCCGATATCGATAACTATTTAAAGTTACGTGATAGTACCGACAATGAGTGGCGCGCCCCTGTATATAATTATATGCAGCTGATAGCCAAAATAAAAAATGGCAGTTTAAACGACAAACTAACCAAACGATATATTGAAACAGACCCGAAAGGCCTGTATGCCCCGGATGCGATAACTGCCCGTGTATACAACAACCTGCCCAATAACCAGTTGCTGGTAAACAAATACCTGGATAGTATTGGAACGCGTTACGATTTAATGGAAGCCTTCAACAGTCAAAAGCAGCTGGACAGGGTGCCGCTTAAATACCGTACGCAGGCGGCTTATGCCAAACTGTGCCTTTACCAGTCTGTTTCGGCAGACGATTATGGGAGCCCAAAAAAAATAACGTTATTGGGCAGCATCATAAAAAATGGTTCCGTTTATTATGCCTTTAAATTTTCATTGCTTGACAGGGACGAAAAGGAAGAATTAATAGCCCTTACCGGCCCATACAAACCCGGGGCAACCAAACTAAATTTTGAGCGATATTACGCTTACACCGATTACGAAGTTGTAAAAACCAACTGGCGTTTGCAGGCTGGTAAAATGATAGGGCCGTTGATTAATGCTTATAAATAAATTGAACTTTTTTCCACGTCCCCGCAGGGTCTCTCACAGATTTATATTTTTATAATAAACTATTTTACAAACAATTACAATAACTAAATATAAAGAATAATCTCATGTTCTAATCAAACGGCAGGCTAAGTCGGCATTTCAGGAGTATTTTATAACGCATCAATATTATTGCAAACTGACGAAATATGGTCGAGCCCGTACAGCAAGGATTGTTCGTCAATATTCATCCATTGAAATAGTTGAAGTATCGAATTGTAATTTTGTCGAATATATTGGGTGTTTTTCACTGCTTGAAACGCTATAAAACAAATAGGCTCATGATGCGCTATCCGATTTCTTATTTTGTTTATTTCTGCGAGCTGATTAAATATAAAATTATTATTATACTGAATCTGGCGAGTACTGACAGGTTTTGAGGGAAATATTCGCAATAAGGTTCGTCCGGCATTGGCGAATTGATGTGAAGCGAACATATATCGCCAAAACCCAAAGCCCAATTCGGCAACTAATTTTGAGTGAGTGTAATTTTGTCCGAGTTTATAGATAGCATCGTTTATTGCATCCCTTGTAAACCGGCAATTATAGTTGTCAAAAATTCCCGCATTTGCAGCGCTTCTCAGCCAGTCATTGCCGAGGGTAATTAAATAATGTTCGTCAATCAAGTTCCTTAGGCCGATTTCAAAACATCCAATTATGGTAAATAGTTCCTGAGATGCCAATAAATTTTTCCGATATAGCGTCATTGCCGTTTTTGAATTACCACCACACGCATTGAGATATCTATTCATTCGATGATGGGTTATTACGTTAGCAAAATCCGCATATTTCATAATTAATTTTTATTTAAAAAATAAATTTGTATATTTGTACATCTTATTCCCGTTAGCCTCTGAAGAAATTCAAGCTTTCGGGTTTCGTTTTTTTAGGCCTTTCCATTTTTCAGGTAAAAGCAAAAGCGGCGAGCCTTATCTCCACCGCTTTCACTTCAGGTAATATCTGCTTACAACTTATCCATCTCCCCTTTCACAAACTCCGCCAATTCCTTCACGTACGCAGCACTAAAATCAAACTTAATACCGGCTGTTTCGTAAATTTCTTTAATGGTTTTGGTGTAGCCAAGCTTTAAGGCGTCCAAATATTGCTGTAAACCTTTTTCAGGGTTTTCCTTGTAATTTTTCCATACCGCAATGGCGCCAAGCTGGGCCATGCCGTATTCAATATAATAAAATGGCACCTCGAAGATGTGCAACTGTTTTTGCCACAGGTTTTTCTCCGCTTGCTTGTGCCCGTCCCAATCGGCAAAGCCTGCGCCGAACGGTTCATATATCTGCAGCCAGGCTTCCGTACGCTGCGCATCGGTATGGTTAGGGTTGGTGTATATCCAATGCTGAAACTGGTCGACAACCGCTACCCAGGGCAATGTTTTCAATACATCAAAAAGCTGGTCGCGTTTGGCACGTTTAAGGTCTTCCTCGTTATCAAAATAAACATCCCAGTTATCCATCGATATCAGTTCCATGCTCATAGAGGCCAGTTCGGCAACCTCGCTGGGGCAGTGTTTAAAGTCGTTCAACTCCAAATCGGCGGTCAGGAAAGTATGTACCGCATGGCCGCCCTCGTGCACCATAGTGGTCAGGTCGCGGAAGGTATTGGCCGAATTCATAAAAATAAACGGCGCACCGGTTTCTGATAGCGGGTAGTTATAACCGCCAGGGGCTTTGCCTTTGCGGCTCTCCACATCAAACAGGTTATTATCCTTCATTATCTCCAGCCGTTCGCCCAGGTACCTGTTAATGTTGCTGAAGCACTGGATTGATTTTTCAATTAATTCCTCGCCCCCATTAAAAGGTTGTAATGCCGGTTTGCCCGATACATCAACATCCATATCCCATGGCTTTAAAGCATTCAACGCTAAGGCCTCTTTGCGTTTCTCCGCCTGCTCACGCAGAATGGGCACTATCTCCTTTTCAATCGCCTCATGAAAAGCATAGCAATCCTGCGGGGTATAATCAAACCTGCCAAGCGCCTGGAACATATAATCCCTGAAGTTTTCAAAATCGGCATTAAGCGCAACTTTATGACGCAATTCGCGCAGCTTGTCAAAAAGCCGGTCCAGCTTGTCCTTATCCTGCAGGCGGCGCGCGGTTATCTTTTCCCAAACCTCCTGTCTCTTGGCGCGGTCAGTGTCTTTTAAAAATACCGATGCCTGCTCCAGCGTAAACTCCTTATCGCCAATATGCACCGACATGGCCCCGGTTATCGACTGGTATTTTTGCTGCTCAACCTGTATCTCGGTTTGCAGCGGTATATTCTCCTCCCTGAAAAGCTCCAGCGATTTTTTTACGCCGCGCAGGTAAATAAAATATTTATCATGGTCGAGTTTGTCAACCCATTCGCTGGCAACCAGTTTTTTGTTTAGTTCGTTGCTGTAGGGTGCTATTTTAGGCT
>JBDUDE010000661.1:0-1840 GCA_040003105.1 Mucilaginibacter sp.
CACCTGACGAAACAGAGTCGGTGTCAAAGACCTGATCGTAGGTATGGTGAATAACAATTTCTTCTTCAGATTTTTTATGGTGACGGCTTGAAGTTTTATGTGATTTTTTTGATTTCGCTGGCTTTTTGGCGCGTGCAGCGCATGGCAATACAGCGGCCATGCATAGAAGGATAATTAGGGTGCTTAATTGTTTCCTCATTTTATGACGGCAAGATATTAGATTTATTTAGTTAAGCCAAATTTTTTATCAAAATTGTAAAAAAAAATATTTATTTAGTTCGTATCGTACTCAAAATCAATGCTTTTTTAATAATTTGTTAAAATTGACTATTTTCTTAAGCACCACCTGAACGGCGAAGCCCTTATGTAACGTGAGTTCGATTTAGGGAAATATTCTGATGGATTGAGGACTACACCCGAATGGCCGGTGGTCGCCTCACCCTGCCCTCTCCAAAGGAGAGGGTTCTGAAAAGGAAATTTCGAAGAGTGAAGCTAAGGTCCTCTCCTTTGGAGAGGATTTAGGTGAGGCCACGATGAAGCTTGTGGGCCAATTCTTACATCGAACTCACGTTAATGTAATATTCCTCTCCGATAGGCTACAGTTTACCCCAAGTTTTCTAAACCCCATCGGGGTTAAAGGTCGGTAGAAAAAGCACCCAACAAACAGTCCGTGCCGTAGGTACGGAACCTCGCCGATTTGCATGATGAACCATAGATAATCCGTTAAGTGTTGCACCTACGGCGCAAAAATAATTGGTCGGACTGTCTTTCTACCGACCTATTGCACCTATGGCGCATTCACTTTGCGGCAACCATCTATATGGGTACACGGTAGGCCGGCAGGGAGAAAATTGAAAAAATAAATGCTGATGAAGGTAAAGTCTCCCTACCGGGGGGATTTGAAGGGGCTTTACGCACGACTTAATGACATTACCTATTGTCCGCCATTATCCTGTGGCATCGGCGGGTTATTGTCGTCGCGTTCCTTATCCTTTTTAAACTCCAGCTTGCCAAATTTATAGCTCAAGCTGATGCCAAACGACCGGAAGGGTATCAGTCTGCTAGCCGACTGGTTAAAGTCAGAACCGAATGTGGTTGATTGCTGATTAATATACTTGCTGAACGGATTGGCCGCTGTTAAGCCGATGCTCGCCTTTTTATTCATGAACTGTTTGCGCACCGCAAGATTGTAAAACGCAAAGGCCGGCCTGGCCCCCTGTATGGTTTTTTGCGATGAGCGGTAGTTTACAAAAAACTCGGCCGCAAAATCGTCTGCAAACTGGTAGCTGCCGTTCAGGTTAATGCGGTACATAAAACCGCTAACCGATGGACTGCCTGGATTGCTGGTAACCCTGTCGGCAAAAAACATATTTGAGCGCAGGCTTAATTTGCCGGTTACAGGTAACGAGCCGTATATGTTTATGCCCACATTATTTTCACGGCCGATATTATAGCGCTGGTCGAGCAAAACATTGGTATAGGTTGTGTCGCCAATTTTTATTGATGAGTAAGGTTTTGTGAATGATTGTATATCATCAGTATTGTAGCGGTAAAACGCGGCCACGTATATATTGGCGCCTTTGTCGAAAGATTTATTATAACCTAACTCAAAATTATGCCCAAGTTCCGGCTTCAAATTCGGGTTGCCGGTGCTGATGTTGTGCGGGTCGCTGATGTTATAAAACGGGTTAAGGTCGCGGTATTCCGGGCGTTCCAAACGGTAGCTATAACTAAATTTTATCGACTGTGTTTTGCTCAGCTTATGTGTTAACACAAACGAAGGGGCAAAAATACCGTATGACGGGATAATGGTATTCGGAAAATCGGAAGTAGAGCTGGT
>JBDUDE010000059.1:0-1838 GCA_040003105.1 Mucilaginibacter sp.
TTGGTTATCCATAGGCAGGCCGGTGTACCAGCGGTCGGAAAACAACTGCGGCCCTTTGTTTTTATTGTCAGGCGTGTCAACGGTCACGAAAATATCCATAATACCCGGGAATATTTTTGTTGGATAATTGATCTCGACCATGGCCTTAACTAAATCAATTTCCCATTGCGGTTTACCGGCCATCAGTTTCTCCAGCCAATCCGGCCATTGGCCAATGGCAGTATACAACAAACCGGCAGCAAAATTGGCAGGAACGGGGCTGCCGAAAATATAAGGTACTTCTTCGTAAGGTTTTAAGCCATCGGCAGGCGGCGTTGGCAGTGGTGGTACAGTTGGCGGCGTGTTTATTAATTCAAAAGCATGCTTTGCCCAGGCTTCGGCGCCAGCTTTGTCCGTGCGTTTTGCCTGCCAGGTCACCATGCGCGAGAGGTCGGTACCCGGTACATTATTCTCCTGCGGCCACCACATTAAGCGGGTATATTCGGTTTGCTGCAAAAAAGTTTTGATGTCAGGCAAACCGGGCGAGTTTCCGAAAAGATCAATGGTTGTGCATTTATCAGTATATTCTATGGTCTCCGAGCCTGCGATATAAAACTGCGGAATGCACCTGAAAGTTGCCGATACGATAACGCCAAGCAAGCCCATAGACGCTACACCTACAGCAAAAAACGGGTCATCGGGATTATTATCATCCGGCCGGGTAAAAGTGGTAACGGCTGCACCCTGACCTGCCTGGCAGGTAACTACATCAACGCTTATCACTGCATCTTCAAACGAATACTGCGTTGAGCCGCCCGATGAACCTGTCGACAAAAAGCCGCCGATTGTTTGATGGGTGATACCACCCAGATCGGGCAGCGCGAGCGGAGGGGACATGTTATCCAACTGGTAACATAAGGAGTTTGCCACGGTAGAGATCCCAGTGGGATCAAACGGGTCGACGCCAAGGTGGCAACCGGCTTGCACTTTTACAGTGTTGGCATCGAGCATTTCGATGCCGTACATTTTTGACAGCATGATGTACTTGTAGGTTTTGCCGGTTACTGATTTTTTCTCGGTTTCAAGATCGCCTATTAAAGGGAATGAGTGACCAGAGCCGCGAAGGCAAATAATTTCGTTGTTGGTTACGGCATCGTTTACGAGGGTAATTACGTCGTTGTTGTTCTCGGGCAGCCAATAGGTAGCCCCATTTACTTTTATTGTTTCCATTGTTATAAGATTTAAGTGTGGCTAATTTAACTATTAATCATTCAAACTTGCGCAATAATCAAATAATAATGTTTTTACTTACCACCGACAAATATTTTATGTTTGGTTAATAGGTTTACATTCTCAAACATTAAACAAATTAACCCATGAAAGCAATCCAATTCGAAACATACGGCGACTCAAGCGTACTTAAGCTTACGCAAGCCGAAAAACCGCAGCCCGCCGAAGGCGAAATTTTGATAAAAATAGCTGCCACAACGGTGAACCCATTTGATATGAAAATGCGCTCCGGCTCGATGCAAAAGATGGTGCCCATTAATTTGCCATGGATACCCGGCTCGGATGCGGCTGGCGTAATAGAAGCAGTTGGCAACGCTGTTTCCCGCTTAAAGGTTGGCGATAAGGTGTTTGGCGGCAGCTTTGGCGGAACATACGCAGAGTATGTAGTTGTTAAAGAAGAAAACGCAGCACTAATACCCAACAACGTTACATTGAATGAAGCCGCAGCACTTGAAATACCATTGGTTACCTCCTACACATTTTTAGTTGAAGGCGCGGACTTAAAGCAAGGCCAGCGGGTACTGATACACGGCGCGGCCGGCGCGGTTGGCAGCGTAATGGTTCAGCTG
>JBDUDE010000906.1:0-6085 GCA_040003105.1 Mucilaginibacter sp.
CCCGGTAAACAGTAACCCTGTTATTGTAATTTTGGGCAAAAGCGCCGCAAAATAGAAACAGGGCTACAATTGAGAGTAGAAATTTTAGTCTCATAAAATTTAGATTAATTAGTAGTGAAAAATAACAATATTTTATCAAACTAAATATATTTTTCACATCGTAATTTAATCTATTGTCTCGCATCCGAAGACTCCAAGGGCACGGATATCCGCAAGAGCATCTGCCCGAAATAATGCCGCTAGTTAAATGATTGCCTGAACTCCAGCGGCGAAAGATTTGTCTTGGTCTTAAACAACTTACTAAACGATTGCGGATGTTCAAAACCCAGTTCGTAAGCAATTTCACTTACCGATAACGCTGTAGTGGATAACCTTTCCTTAGCCTTCTCTATTAGTTTATCATGGACGTGTTGCTGGGTGCTTTGGCCGGTTAACGTTTTTAATAAGCCGCTTAAATAACCGGGCGATACGTTCAACTCGTCGGCGACATACTGAACTGTTGGCAATCCATTTTTGGCTAAAGTATCCCCGGAAAAATATGCCGCGAGCGTTTCTTCCAATCTATTTAAAACCTGGTGGTTGGTTATTTTGCGGGTGATGAACTGCCGGTGATAAAACCGGTCGGCATAGTTGAGTAATAAATCCAGTTGGGCTATGATGATGTCCTGGCTGAACTTATCGATGTTTGAGCGATATTCCTGCTCCATGTTCCGCATCATGTCAGTAATTTTAACTTCTTCTTTTTCTGATAGATAGAGCGCTTCGTTTACAGCATAATCAAAATATTCATACTGCTTAATAGTTTTGGCCAGGGTTGTGTTCCATAAAAAGTCGGGATGAATAAGTAACAGCCAACCTGAATGTCGTAAATCGGAACCTTTTTCAATCTCGAGCCCGAAAACCTGCCCCGGCGATATAAAAAACATGATACCCTCGTCAAAGTCATATTCCTGCTGTCCGTACTTAAATCGGGCATTAAAATTCCTTTTTAACGAAATGGAATAAAAATCAAATACTAAACTTATCGAGTCGCTGTACGGCAACTGTTTAATCGACTCAAAATTTATCACGCTGATTAATGGGTGCTCCGGCTTCGGAAGCCCCATAACCCGATGGTATTCAGTTATTGTCTTAATCCTGAGTGGTTGGGTAGCTGCCATATCACAATATACCTATTTTTGATTAAACGTAACAGCAAATTCCTTTGCAAAGTCAACCAATTTTACTTTGCCCAAAGCGGCAGGTCTGTTGCGGTAATAGTCTTCCGTCAATATACCCTTGTTTTGACTTTCAAACATTTCCACCAAACCAACTGCAATTTGCGGATTCATCCCTGCCGCCTCCAATCTGCGTAACCATTCTTCGCCCGGAATTAATATCCATTTTAAATCAGGCTTACCAATAGCCTCGCCCAATATGGTGGCAGTTTGGTTACCGGTAAGCTCATCACTTGCAACATAACGCACCTTGCTGCCCGGTGATGCCTGTAGTTCTTCTGCTACCGCGGCAGCAATATCAACCGGCGACACCCAAACCAGGTTTTCGTCAGCGCCATAATTTGCCGCTATAACGCCCGTGTTTTTTATCACAGGTATAAAACTGTACAAATTGTAATAGAAACCAACGGGGCGCATAAATGTTATCGCAACATTTGGGAGTTTATTTAAAACACCCTCAACCGCATGATGGCCGAGGATAAGCCCCGAACCTTTTTCTAAATGCGCGCCAACACTACTTAGATGCACCACCCGCTTTACACCCGATTGCCTGATGGCTTCGGCATAATTATTTCCAATGGCTCTGCAGGCGGCTATTACATCCAGGCCTGTGTCAAAATAATTACCAGGTGGCACCATGGTGTACACAGCGTCAGCACCGGTAAAGGTGCTGGTTAGAAATTCAACGTCTGCGACTGTACCGATAGCGGCGGTCGCCCCTATTGCCTCAATTTCTTTTTGTCTTTCGGTGTTGCTGCTGACAACAATAACCGTGTGCCCTCTTTGTACTAATTCTTCAGTCAGTGGTTTGCTGATATGTCCTAATGAACCTGTTACTATAATTTTCATATTCCTTTTGTTTTGATGACACAAAGTTGTGCAGGAATAAATGGGCAGACGTAGCCGAATCTGTGGTTGTTGTAGCCAAAAAAGTTTGCAGTTATGTACTCTGACTTAAAAAAATAACATATTGATAAATTTTTTGCTTCTCAATTTATTTTTGATAAATTAGCTGGTGAATTGAGACAGGCAAAAGCAAAGATTTTTTGTCCGAAGAATTAACCTTAAACAATCTTATCATGAAAAAACTACCTGTTATTTTCCTATTACTTGCAATTGTATGCAAAACCACCCTGTTGAGTGCACAAAACAACAATCTCACCAAGTTATACAACGCGGCAACAAAACTTTCAATGATTGCCGACAGCGCCCAAAACATCGACACATTGATGACGCTGACGGCCTCCAATCCTGTACTGAAGTGGAAAACATTTCACGGGAAAAACTATGTATTGATGGCATCTTTTACCAACTATCTCAAGGCCTACCCGGTAGGAGATTCAACAACGACAACAAGGGAGACCTGGATGTTTATCCCCGGGCAGATGCAGCGCCGGCTACGTAATACCATGAAGCCTAAAACCGATACCATTTTGAAGTTAAACGAAATGCTGGGTTTGCCGCCGGTATCGGGTTATACACATATTGCACAATATTGGGTGCAGGTGGACAGCGTTTTCCGGCCTGCCGGAAGTACTGATGTTACAGTGCCAAAAGCCCCGGGAACTTTGTCGTTAAATGCGACTCCAAGGTATAAACTTTGGTTTAACAATAAAATTATCGGCTCGTATTTTCAACCGCTAACCGGTACCCAGGTTTATTATCCATGGACCCGCATGGGCTATACCTACAACTGGGCGCCCGGTCATAACAGGGTTGGCGTGAGTGAATTTGTATTAAATACGAATTCGGGGATATGGGTGGAGGCCGTTTATAAAGCCAGCGACTACTTTAAAAATTAGATTTTTAAGGTTTAGTTATCCCGCCTATTGCGCAGCGGGCAAACGCCAAATAGGGAAATACTGAAAATGCGGAAATAACCAGCATTTGCAATTGCTGCTTTGAAAAATGTAGGTTTGCATAATAAACTATGGATATTCCGTTCTCCTTAATAATTGAAATACTGGGCACTATAGCCTTTACCATTTCGGGGGCATTTTCGGCAATGCAGAAAAAACTCGATTTATTTGGCGTACTTATAATAGCATTTGTAACGGCCATTGGCGGCGGTACCATCCGGGATGTGCTTATCGGGAATACACCGGTTACCTGGATGAAAGACATAATTACCCCTTCAATTATATTGGGCACCGCTATCGCTACTATATGCTTTAAACAACTGGTAAAGAATTTAAAAGTTACTCTTTTTTTATTCGATGCCCTGGGATTAGGCCTTTTTACAGTTATCGGAATTCAAAAAGGATTGGATGCCGGGCTTGACCCTGGTATATGCGTTGCGTTGGGAACCATAACCGGCTGTTTTGGCGGTGTATTGCGCGATTTGTTACTGAACCAGATTCCAGTTCTTTTTCAAAAGGAAATATATGCTACGGCTTGTATTATTGGCGGGACGGTTTATTGTATATCTTTAAGTTTTATCAACCAGCAATTTGCCGAAACCATCGCAGTTATACTTATTTGCAGCATCCGCATTTTGGCGGTCCGGCTTAATTGGAAGCTGCCCTCAATTAAAATATAGCTAAAAGAGCAGGCTGTGATTTAAATAGTTCCGAATGGAAATTATACTAATCGTCCAACCCTTTTCCGTCCAGAATTTGCGGGATATACTTTTCAACCCTTGCCTCGCGGGTTTTGGATTGTTTGGCTTGCGAAAAATAAAGCAGGTACCCTTTTTGCCGTCCGGGTGTCAATGTCTCAAAAGCCGTTTTCAAGGCAGGTATCCGGTCTAATTTATATTTAAATTCTTCGGGCATAGCGAATTCTTCGGTCTTTTTAAATTCCACTTTTAAGCCGGCTTTTTCAACTTCAATGGCTTCATAAATGTAGGCCTTCAAAGTCCACTCCTGCTCAACTATTTCGCTGATATCAGTAAACCTTACCTGGCGCCCCGACTGCACGTTCTCCGTTTGCTGCACAAGGATACCCTGAGCATCTTCGAGCAAAGCGCCCTTAAAAAATAAAAATGCGCAGTACTCTTTAAATGTGTGTATTAGTACAATGTTGTTTTTCTGAAACACGTAGCAAGGGCAGCCCCACTTTAATTCTTCGGCAAGCCCACAGTCAAGAACTATTGTTCTCATTTTTTCAATTTCTTCCTGCCACTTTTGGGCCTTGTTGAAATAAAAATCAACCTTGGCGTTCATTCCACTTATAGTCATAGTACCTGGTTTTACACAAAATTTATACCTTTAGCGCGCCACGGAATCCCCTGGCAGCATAGTACGAATCGGCACCGTTGTGATAGATGAAGACCCTGCCGTAACGCGAATCGCCAAAAATAGCGCCGCCACGCTTCCTTACATCCGCAGGTGTTTTCATCCAACTTGATGTTTTTGTATCAAAATTGCCAAGTTGCTGCAATTCCCGGTATTGTTCTTCTGTTAAAAGTTCAATACCCATTTCAGCTGCCATATCGATAACGTTGTTTGCGGGTTTAAATTCTTTCCTGGCATCCAGCGCCTCCCGGTCATAACAAAGGCTTCGGCGGCCTTTGGGGCTTTCGGCTGAACAGTCATAAAAAATGTATTCGCCAGTGTTGTTATCAATGGCAACAACATCGGGCTCACCGCCAGTGCTTTCCATGTCGTCGAGCGACCACAGCTTTTCCGGGTTAGCTTCCAATTTTGCCTGTACCTTTGCCCATTCAACGCCTTTATGGCGATTCATGTTTTTTTCAAAACGGGCTTTCAATATGCTGAACAGCTCTTCACATTGCTCTTGTGCCAGCGCCTTTTTAATATTATTGATGTTGTTCATAATTAATTAGCTAAAACAATCCTTCTGTCAGCCGGCCTCAAATACCATGACAAGACGGTAAAAATGGCCAATACAGCCGGGGCAATTATTTGGATTGAAATATTGCCGCTGGCAATATGCGAAATCACAGCTCCGCTCATCACAAAAAATATACCAGCGTAAGCCCATTCCTTAAGCAATTTAAAATTAGGGATTAATATCGCAATTATGCCCAGCATCTTCCAAACGCCGATAATCGCAATAAAATAGTTGGGATACCCAAGTGGTTTAAAGCCCTGCACAACTCCTTCTACCTGCATGGCCTGCGCCAATCCACCCGAAAAAATAAAAAAAGATAATATTGCAGTAATTATCCAATACCAAAGTGTCTTTCTCTTTTCCATGTTATAATAAGTTTATTTTGTTTGTAACGTGTTGTAATTAGTTATTTGCCCTGCTTGCCTTTAAGCAAGCAGGGCAAGTTGTACTTTATTGCTGGTGCTGGTTAATAATATTGAACATCCAGCGGGTGCCGAAACGGTCTTTGCAGGTGCCCCAGTACCCCCAGAATTCATCATGCGGTGCTACAGCGTCCGTTCCCCCTTCGGATAATTCATTGTATAACCTGTCAGCTTCTTCTTTGGTGTCGGGGCTCAGGCTGATGGTAAAATTGTTTCCTTCCACCAGTTTTTGTCCCATGCTTTCCAGCATGTCGGTTGCCATTATTTGCAGGCCGCCAAGTATGGGCAGCGCAACGTGCACTACCTTGTCTTTATCGGCTTCGGGCAGTGGTGGTGCTCCATCATACTGTGGCTGGTCTTTAAACCGCATTACCGGGTTAGAAAATTCTGTTCCGAAAACATTTTTATAGTGGTTAAATGCTTCTTCGGCATTACCCATAAAGTTTAAATAAATTGATGCGTGTGCCATGGTAGTAATTTGTTTTATAATTATTAGATTTTTGAATTATTTGTATCCACGAATAATAATGAATGCTACAGGGTAGCTTGTAATTTACTTACTATATCCTGTAGCCGGTTATGTGCCATATTTATGCCCTGGGCAAAAGGTAGCTTCAGCACCTGGTCTCGTTTTTCACCCGACTCATATAT
>JBDUDE010000429.1:0-1834 GCA_040003105.1 Mucilaginibacter sp.
GCCTTATCTTTCGGAAAGCCGGGACTTAAAATTACCAGTGTCTGCCTTTTACTCTTCATCAAGTGTTATTACTTTATTACAATATTTCAGGCTGCTTTTATTATGCGTAATAAACAGTATCATTTTACCTTGTTCCGTAAGCGGTTGCAAGTGGTTAAGGATGTCATTTTCCGATGCGCTGTCCATTTCACTAAAAGGTTCATCAAGTATCAATAAATCAAAATCATGATACAGCGCCCTTGCCAGCATAACCCGCTGCCGTTGACCGCCGCTGATGTTTTTGCCGTTTTCAGTAATTACCTTTTCAAGTCCATCCGGGTATCGCTCCACCAGCTTGTCAACACCGCTTACTATGGCTGCCTCGTGTAATTTACCGGGGTCGTACCCGTCATCACAAAGCGTAATGTTTTTTATAATTGTGTCGTTAATAAAAAATGGCTGCTGTTTTACGTAGGAGATACGACCGCGATATGCCTCCCTGTCGCCTGCGCCAGTTTTGGTGTTGTTTATGCAGATGTTGCCACCGCCTGGCGTTAAAAAGCCAAGCAGCAGGTTAATAATTGTTGTTTTCCCTTTGCCCGAATTGCCGGACACACTCACAAAATCGCCAGGCTTCATGTTGAAGCTGAGGTTATTTAAAACAGCGTGGTTTTTATAGGTAAAGCTGATGCTTTCAAAAGCGATTGCTTCAATTGGTTGTGCTGCGCCGGTGTTCCCTGGCAATGACGCAGGACTTTCTGTCGGCAATAAATCTGTTAAGGTAAACTTATAGGTTTTTATCTGCCCGCTGCTGTTTAATATTTTTACAATGCCCGGTATAATTTTGTAAGCAGCCGCTATAAATACGCCAACGGCTACCATGTTTATAGCGGGGGCGCTGGTTGATAATTTGTTAATGATAACCAATATCAAAAAGCCGAGCACCGCAAAAACCTCCACTAAGCGCGATGGCAGGCTTTGCAACGTTTGCTGGGTGGCAATGTTTTCATTCAGCCGGTTTTGATAGCAGGAATAACGTTCTGAGAAAAAGTCTTTTTTAGTATAAATGTTGCTTTCCACGTAACCGGCCAGCGACTCGTGCAGGTGCTGCAGCGCCTTTTCGTTGGTTACTTTTATGTTCGTGCGGATAGCCTTCAATCTTTTCCTGATGTACCATCCCAGCAAAACAACAGGAGGCAGCAGCAATGAAAAAAGCAGCAGGAATAACGTGGGGTGGTAAAACAGGATTGCAAAAACGGTAAAAAATATCAATATTCCCTGGGATACAATTTGCTGCACATTGGTAAGAATATAATGACTAAACTCTATCGGTTGCTGGCTTATCTTCCGGACTTGAACGGACGAATCGATGCCTACAAACCGCCCGTAATCATCAGCGAGATAGTTAAACAAATTCCGTTTGGATAACCGCGATGCTACATTGTAGAAAAAATGATGCTGCGATTTTAAGCCGATATAACCAAACAGGTTTTTTAAGCTAAAAAGAACGAAGAATACCCCGATAAGCAGCAGCGATTTTGGATTTAATAACGATTGCGGCAGGAATGAAAGCCTGGTTGGGGCAGTGTTTTTAGTATAAAGGTTCAAAACAAACAGCAAGCCCGCTAAAAACGCAATATCCAGCACACCAATCACAAGGTCGAAAATGATAAGCTTATACAGCTTCATTTTTTCCTTGCCATTTAAAATAGCCGAAATACCTGATAGAATTTCCTTCAATTGTTTTAGGGTGATTGGGTTATAAACCTACAATCACATTACGCAGGGAGGCGGGGATTGGTTGCCTGAACCAGGATTTATGGATTTGAAAAACTAAAAAAAATGTCATTGCGAG
>JBDUDE010000899.1:0-6075 GCA_040003105.1 Mucilaginibacter sp.
GTGTCATCAGCTAATATCTGCGATCAAAAAGTCTTTCTCTGTGTGCTCCGCGCCTCCTCTGAATCTCTGTGGTTAAAATCAACGATACATATCATTATTAAAAACAAAAGTGAAAAATATTTTGTAATAATTTATATAAAATGCTAAAAAAATTAGCATAACTTTACACTCCGGGAAAATTTGAAGACATGGCCGACGCAAAAAAAGATATCATTAGCCAGTTGCAAAAGGATATTTTGCTTTGGGAGGGCTTTAAGCCCCCGCCACCCGGTGCTGCCGGTTTGGCCGGGCTGGGGCTTGTGGAGGCGGCTTTCCCTAACGGCGTGTTTCCAACTGGTGCGGTTCATGAGTTTTTAAGTACAGAACCGGAACATGCGGCAGCAGCCGGCGGCTTTATTAATGGCTTGCTGTCGGCATTGATGCAGCAGGGCGGCGCTTGTTTGTGGATTAGCCAGTCGCGTACGCTTTTTCCTCCGGCGCTGAAGGCCTTTGGGGTTGAGCCCGACCGGATTATTTTTATCGACCTGAAAAAAGAAAAAGACGTGCTTTGGGCCACTGAGGAAGCTCTGAAATGCGAGGGCCTTGCCGCCGTTGTTGCCGAGGTGCGCGAAATAAGCTTTACCGAATCGCGGCGGCTGCAACTGGCGGTTGAGCAAAGCAGGGTGACGGGTTTTATTATCCGGGGGGTAACACGTAAACTAAGCACCACCGCCTGCGTTGCCCGCTGGAAGATAACCCCGTTACCAAGTGAACTGGAAGGTGATATGCCCGGTGTTGGTCATCCCAGGTGGAATGTGGAGCTGTTAAAAGTACGTAACGGCAGCCCGGGCGCCTGGAAAATGGAATGGGCGGCAGGACAGTTTAACACAATTGCCGAGCCTGTTGCCGAATTGGTTGCTGAAGAAATGTTACACGAAGAAAGATGGGCGGGATGACATGCAAAAGCGATTTGTAACGATATGGTTCCGGCATTTACTTACGGATTGGATGGCCCTTCGTCAACCCGAATTGAAAGATGTGCCCTTTGTTTTTGCAGAACCCGACCATGGCCGGCTGATAATCACTGCAGCCAATGCACCGGCCGAAGCGCAAGGTATAACCACAGGCATGGTGGCGGCAGATGCCAAAGCCATTGTACCCGGATTGAAGGTGATAGATGACATTCCCGGTCAAAATCTTAAGTTGCTGAAAGCGCTTGGGTTATGGTGCATCCGCTACAGCCCCATTATAGCTGTCGACCCGCCCGATGGGTTGATTATGGATGTAAGCGGCTGTACCCACCTTTGGGGCGGTGAAAGGGGATTTATAAAAGAAGTGGTTAACCGCTTAAGGGGTAAAGGCTATGATGTGCGGGCAGCCATTGCCGATACCATCGGCACAGCCTGGGCCATTGCGCGTTTTGGGCAGGTAACGCCGGTTATTGAACCAGGCGGGCAGGCAAATGCGCTATTGCCCTTGCCGCCCGCAGCACTAAGATTGGAGCCTTTAGTTTTGGAACGGCTGCATAAGCTCGGGCTGGTTACCACCAGGAGTTTTATCAGTATGCCGCGTTCCGTTTTACGCCGACGTTTTGGCGAGGGATTGCTGTTGAGGCTTGCACAGGCATTAGGGCAGGAAGATGAGATAATAAAACCGCTGCAACCCATTCAGCCCTATGAAGAACGGCTGCCTTGTTTGGAGCCTATCCACACAGCGGTTGGGATTGAAATTGCCATTCAACGTTTATTAGAAACGCTTTGCAAGCGCCTGCAGCAGGAGGGCAAAGGCCTGCGCACGGCCATATTAAAAGGCTACCGGGTTGATGGGAGGCTGGAGCAGGTGCAAATTGGCACCAACCGTGCAACTTATAATACCAGCCATCTTTTTAAACTATTCGAGCTTCAGATAGCTAAAATCGAGCCGGCCCTGGGAATCGAGCTTTTTACATTAACGGCACCAAAGGTGGAAGATGTTTCGCCATTGCAGGAGGCTTTGTGGGCAGGCAAGCCCGGCCTTGATGACTTGGGTGTGGCTGAACTGTTAGACAGGATGGCCGGGAAAGTAGGGCAGGGGGCCATTAGCCGTTACCTGCCTGATGAACATTACTGGCCCGAGCGGTCGGTTAGGGTTGCCGGCTCCATCCGTGAGCGGCCATCCATCGACTGGCGCACCGACAAGCCACGCCCGATTCAGCTGTTAAATCGGCCCGAGCCCATTGAAGTAAGCGCCCCGATACCCGATTACCCGCCCATGTTGTTTATTTATAAAGGTAAGCGGCACAATATAAAAAAAGCTGACGGCCCCGAACGCATCGAACGCGAATGGTGGCTGGAGGCCGGGCAGCACCGCGATTATTATAATGTAGAGGACGAGGAAGGCCGGCGATATTGGCTGTTCAGGTCGGGGCATTATGCGGGCGATAAAGGTAATCAATGGTTTATACATGGATTTTTTGCATGAGCTATACAGAATTACAGGTAACAACCAATTTTAGCTTCCTGCGGGGGGCATCGCACCCGGATGAGATGGTGGAGCAGGCTGCTGCATATGGCTATACCGCTATCGCTATAACCGACCGTAACAGTTTTGCCGGCATTGTGCGTGCCCATGCCGCAGCACGGAAAATACAGACGTTGCTGCAAATACCAATGCGTATTATTCCTGCCTGCCGACTGGATTTACTCGACGGGCCGAGCCTGTTAGCATATCCTACCGATAAGGAAGCTTATAGCCTACTTTCGGCCCTGCTTACCAAAGGCAACCTGCGGGCCGAAAAAGGGGAGTGCCATTTGTATAAAAACGATGTTTATGAGCATAGTAAAGGCTTAAAGTTTATAGCCATCCCCCCGGCAGAACTTACACCTACATTTGAGTTTGAATTATCTTTTCAGCAAACACTAAAAGAATATCGCGAGGCTTTGGGCGAGGGCCTTTACCTGGCGGCAACCCGCTCGTATTATGGTGATGATGGGAAGCGGCTTTACCGGCTTTCGCAGCTATCGGCAAAACATAATATACCGATGGCTGCCACTAACGATGTGCATTACCATGAATCGGCCCGGCGGGAGCTGCAGGATATATTAACCTGTGTACGAGAAAAGTGTACCATCCATAACGCAGGTTTCCGCCTGCACCAGAATGCGGAAAGATACCTGAAACCAATTGACGAAATGGTGCGCCTGTTTCGCCAGTATCCTGATGCCATCCGCCAGACCCAGGAAATTGCCGAAGCCTGCCAATTCTCGCTGGATAGTTTGAAATATGTTTATCCTGAGGAATTGACAACTGAAGGCCGTACACCCATGCAGGAACTTACTTATTTAACCTGGGAAGGCGCAAGGGAACGATACCCGAAGGGTATCCCCGAAAAGGTGAGCAAACAGATTACCGAAGAACTGGTGTTTATGGAGAAAAAAAATCTCCCGAATTATTTCCTCACTGTTCATGATTTTGTGCGTTACGCCCGCAGCAAAGATATTTTATGCCAGGGGCGCGGCTCGGCAGCCAATTCGGTGGTTTGCTATTGTTTGGGAATAACGTCGGTAGACCCTGCGAAGTTTAACCTGCTGTTTGCCCGGTTTATGTCGGATGCGCGGGATGAACCGCCTGATATTGATGTTGACTTTGAACACGAACGCCGCGAGGAGGTTATCCAGTATATTTATGAAAAATATGGCCGCGACCGCGCCGCCATTGTGGCCACTGTCACCCAGCAAAGGCAAAAGGGCGCCATCCGCGATGTGGGGAAGGCGATGGGCTTGTCTGTGGATACACTTAACCGGCTGTCGGGTTCCATTTGGCATTATTCGGACGAATGGTTTGAAGGTAAGCTGCTTGCCGAACAGGGGTTAAGTGAAGGCGATACGCATTTAAAAAAAGTGCTGGAGCTTACCCGGCAAATGCTCGGTTTTCCGCGGCAGTTAGGCCAGCATACCGGCGGCTTTGTTATCACACAGGGCAAGTTATCCGACCTGTGCCCTATTATGAATGCCCGTATGGAAGACCGCACCTGCATCGAGTGGAACAAGGATGATATTGATGCGCTTGGCTTTTTAAAGGTTGATGTGCTGGGCCTGGGTATGCTTACCTGTATCCGCAAAGCGTTCGACCTGGCTAAACAACACTATGGGTTTAATTTTACGCTGGCCAACATCCCGCAGGATGACGCCGAAGTTTATGAAATGATTTGTCATGCCGATACCCTCGGTGTTTTCCAGATTGAGAGCCGGGCACAAATGTCGATGCTGCCGCGCCTGAAACCAAGATGTTTTTATGATTTGGTTATAGAGGTTGCCATTGTGCGCCCCGGCCCTATACAGGGGGATATGGTGCACCCTTATTTACGCCGCCGCAACGGTCAGGAAGATGTTGATTATCCAAAAGAAGAGCTGAGGGCCATATTAGGGCGTACACTTGGCGTACCATTATTCCAGGAGCAAGCTATGGAAATTGCCATTGTAGCCGCCGGCTTTACACATGCCGAAGCCGATGAACTGCGACGCAGCATGGCCACCTTTAAAGCTAAAGGCCTGGTAAGTAATTTCAGAAAAAAACTGGTTGACGGCATGGTTGCCAGAGGTTATAAAGAAGATTTTGCCCTGCGCGTATTTAAACAGCTGGAGGGTTTCGGCAGCTATGGCTTCCCTGAAAGCCATGCAGCCAGTTTTGCGCTGCTGGTGTATGTTTCGTCATGGATTAAATGTTATTACCCCGATGTATTTGCCACGGCTTTACTAAATAGCCTGCCTATGGGTTTTTACCAGCCGGCACAGATTGTGATTGATGCCCGTAAACACGGGGTGGAGGTGCGGCCGGTAGATGTAAATGAATCCGTTTGGGATAATACAATGGAAGAACGGACAGATAAATACCACCCCGTTCGCCTTGGTTTCCGGCATGTAAAAGGTATGCGTGAGGAAGATGTGCAGGAACTTCTAACCGGGCGGACAACCAAATATACCACCATAACCGCCCTGCGCGATGCCGGCGTACCCCACGCTGCACTGGAACGCCTGGCCGATGCCGATGCCTTCCGCTCGCTTGGCCTCGACAGGCGGCGGGCCCTTTGGGAAGTATCAGCCCTGCACGACAGGCCGGTTGCCTTGTTCGAAGGCCAGCCATCGCTCAGCGTTGCCGAGGTGCAGGTAACCTTGCCTTTAATGAGCCCATCCGAACATGTGGTGCAGGATTATGCGGCTACTTCTTTATCCTTAAAAGCCCACCCCGTTAGTTTTGTGCGCGAAAAACTCCGGATGCTGCATGTTAAATCCACAGCGGAATTAAGTGATGTGGATGATGGTCAGCCGGTAAAAGTAGCGGGCCTGGTTACAGTGCGCCAAAGGCCGGGCACAGCCAAAGGAATTTGTTTTGTAACCATCGAGGATGAAACCGGTTTCAGCAACCTGGTGGTATTTGAAAAACTGTTCGAAAAATACCGCAAGGAAGTGCTGCAGGCCCGTCTTTTAATGGTTGATGGCAAGCTGCAACGCGAAGGCGAGGTGGTGCATGTTATTGTAAAGCGCTGTTACGATTTGTCGAAACTGTTACGCGGCCTTACGGTAGCTGACAAAGAAGATTTGCCTGTGCTAACCCTATCCCGCGCCGACGAGAAGACCAACCCCTTCCCAGCAGAGAACAAGCGGATAACGTTGCATGAAATGTCGCCAAGGGAGATATTTCCGGCGGCGAGGGATTTTAAATGATATTGGCAATTAAGGTAACTGTTATTTACTTAGTGAAACACATTCGGTGCGCTAGGCGGCTGAATATTCCTTTTGTTGATGACTCTCTAACCCCGCAAGAGATATTTGAGAATCAGTATGCCATTTTAAACCGCAGGAGGTAGTAAATCAAACTAAAAAAAAGACGCCTAAACATACGTTTTTAAGCGCTTTTCAACATGTGTTAGTTACGCTGTTTTTTGAAAATTTTATTTAAAGGTGTTTAAAATACTGGTCAAATAGCAATAAATCAGGCTGTTATAAATAATTAAAAAATCTCAAAATCAGGTTTGCCAATTGCCCCCGGTTTTGTACTTTTGACCCCGGAGAGCTGGCAGAGTGGTCGATTGCGGCAGTCTTGAAAACTGTTGACTGT
>JBDUDE010000486.1:0-1831 GCA_040003105.1 Mucilaginibacter sp.
TTACTTAAGCTGGTTAAAAAGCGGGTAGGGTGGCTCATCATCCTGTTTTTGGGCGAGATGCTTACCGCTACCGCGATGGGCTTTTTTGAGGCCCAGATAGCTAAAGCGGTTGTGCTGGCGCTGTTTGTACCGCTCATTATATCAAGTGGGGGTAATAGTGGTTCGCAGGCGTCAACGCTTATTATCCAGGCTATGGCTTTGGGCGAGGTTACTGTTGCCGATTGGTGGCGGGTTATGCGGCGCGAGATCGTATCGGGCTTGCTACTGGGTTTAACACTCGGCATTATTGGTTTTATGCGCATTTATGCCTGGACGTTGTTTAGTGATATTTACGGCCCGCATTGGATATTGGTAGGCTTAACCGTGGGTATCGCCTTAGTTGGCGTGGTGCTTTGGGGCTCGCTCGCGGGTTCAATGCTGCCCTTGCTGTTGAAGAAACTGGGAGCCGATCCGGCTACATCATCGGCGCCGTTTGTGGCTACTCTGGTTGATGTTACGGGGTTGATCATCTACTTTACCATAGCAGTTACATTGATGCGGGGGGTGATGCTGTAATTCAAAATCAATGAAAAAGCTGAACCTGATATTAGTTTGTATACTGCTGTGCCGGTGTGGTTCACATGAAACTCCGACAAGAGTATCAGCCAATCATATCAAAAGCTATTCGGATAGTATTGCAGAATTTCAAAGAAACATCTACTTAAAAATAGATAAAGTACATTCGGGCAATGTATACACTACTAAAGCTAAAACAGATGCTTTTTATAGAGTGTTAGAAGTGCCGGAAGAAGAAAGTGCTATGCTAATAGTAGAAAATATAGCAATTGGGTCAGAAGGAGGCAATTATAAATTGTTAAAATTAGCCCGTTTAGATTCAGCTTACCCTCAGTTAGATTCACTGAAATTTGCAGATAGCATTAATATACGAGGCTATCTAAATGGTAAAACGGTGTTGATCAACCTGGATAATTTGCAAAACTATCACCCTGCAATCAGGTAGTGTATATAATTGCTTTAATAACCAGAATAACCTTAAAACAAAAAAGACCCTGCCATTTGGCAAGGTTTATTTGTTTAACTTATATCTCGAACGAAAAATCGTCGTCTACCTTAACGGCTTCGGGTGTTTCGCTGTATTCGTAGCGTTTTTCAATAACTTCCTGGTTTGATTTGATGTAGTCGATGGTATCTTTCAAACCTTCAGCAAATTTTTCAAAGTCTTCTTTGTATAAAAATATTTTGTGTTTAATAAAAACACCATCTTCCAAACGTTTTTTACTTTCGGTTACCGTAATGTAGTAATCGTTTGATCTGGTGGCTTTTACGTCAAAAAAATAAGTCCTTTTCCCAGCTCTTACCTTTTTCGAAAATACCTCTTCGCGCTCCCTGTTATCAAAATCTCCCATCTTATTTAATTGTCTTGTTTAGTTTGCTTGGGATAAATATAGATATTTTTTGAAAGTACAAATACAAATTTTACATTATAATGCATTTTTATATAAAATATTTGCAATTTATATGTTATTTGGAGGTATTACAAATGTAATAATGGCTTAAACGCCTGTTACATAAACCCCTCCCTGCGCACACTTACGTTGGAGGGAATAGCGCGATGCCTGCCCTTTTTATGCTGCCGGGAATGATGATTAATCTACCTGGGTT
The DNA here is from genome assembly GCA_040003105.1 of Mucilaginibacter sp. GTDB lineage: Bacteria > Bacteroidota > Bacteroidia > Sphingobacteriales > Sphingobacteriaceae > Mucilaginibacter. The sequence continues at coordinate 1,663 of JBDUDE010000486.1, forward strand.
TCTTCCTGCTCCTCCAGCAATTGCTTTTCGTACAGCTCAAAATAGGCGGCTTTATTGGCCATGAGCTCGGTATGGGTGCCTTGTTCCAAAATCTTGCCCTGATTGAGCACCAGAATCTTATCGGCGTTTTTGATGGTTGATATGCGGTGCGCTATAATGATGCTGGTTT
>JBDUDE010000766.1:0-6046 GCA_040003105.1 Mucilaginibacter sp.
CCTGGCTATCGCATCGGTTACACAGGTCCTTAAGGATTTGTTAAACAATGGAATTATTGACCGTGATGTATCAGGCGCCACTGGTGTCGACGTGGCGGTAACCTGCTTCCCGCCGGATAGGGTGCCGACATCAGGTACCGAGGAAAAAAGCCAGTTAAACTTGTTTATGTACATGGTATCGCAAAACCAGGGCTGGCGCAACCAGAATTTTCCTTCCATGAATGCAAACGGCGACCGGATAACCAACCCTTACCTTGCGTTGGATTTGCATTACCTGCTATCGGCATACAGCCCCTTTGAATTACACCAGGAGATATTGCTGGGCTATGCCATGCAATTATTGTTCGAAAACCCGGTGCTGCCGCGCGAAGCGATACGCAAATCGCTTACATCGCCGGTGGGCGGCTTTACCGGCGGCACGCTTCCGCCAAATTTGCGGGCGCTATCTACATCCGGCCTGGCCGATCAGTTGGAAATGATCAAAATAGTGCCGGAGGTATTGAATACTGAAGAGATTTCAAAACTGTGGACGGCTTTTCAGACAAATTACCGGCCCACTACCGCTTACCGGGTAACAGTTGTGCTGATAGAAAGCGAAAAATCAGTCAAATCGGCCTTGCCTGTTAAACAACGTAACTTGTATGTACAGCCGTTTAAAACGCCGGTTATCAGTGGCATTCAATCACAATTGGCCCCAAGCCAGCCTGTGGTTGCCAATCAAAAAATATTAAAAGGCAATACGCTTATTATCGACGGCGAGCAACTTGACGCGGATATTGTACATATCAACATCGACGACCACGTTGTTTTACCAAATAAGGCTAATATAACCGACAACAGGATATCGTTTGTTTTGCCAGCCAACATACTTGCAGGTATTCACGAAATAACGGTTAGCCATCCCGCATTAATGGGTTCGCCGGTAGCCCAGCACAAAGGCATCACCTCGGCTCCGGCAACATTTGCGCTATGCCCGGTAATAGTAGGCGCCGTTAGTATATCAGGCATAGTACACAGCGGCGGCAAATTATCAGCCGTCCTTACCTTAAAGGTTAACCCTATTGCCAACCCGGCACAAACCATATTTTTACTACTAAACCAATATTTCCCCGGCGGTACAGGCGGTGCTACCGCTTTATCATACAGTTTTAAAGGGGAACTTATTGAGCCTTCAAGCCCCCCTGTACCTGTTAATGATATATCAGTACATATCAGCGGGGTAGTGCCGGGTAAATACCTGGTACGCATCCAGGTTGACGGCGCTGAAAGCCCGTTACACGCCAATGCAGCTGGTAAATACAGTTGGCCGAATATCGATTTAGTATAAACAGCACGCCGTAAGGCAAACCATGGCTACCGAAAAACTAAAAGACTGGAACGAAGCAAACCAACGCTACCTGATGGCATCATTAAAAATGGTGCAGCAGGAGCTTGAGCGCAGCCTTCCGGATGGTGATGTGCGGAAAACGCCGGATGTTACAACGGTAAACGCCGAACAGGAACTGCAAGCGGCCCGTGAAGGCCTGCCCGCGCCCGCCACACTCGACGTGCTTGCGGACACCTTAAACCTTTCATCGTTCGAGCGGAAAATAATATTAACCTGCGCCGGGGTGGAGCTTGACGGCGGCTTTGGCAAACTGGTTAACAGGCTGCAGGGTTCGGCATCAACTATGCTGCCCTCGTTTGGGATGGCGCTTTCGGTATTTCCTGATGCACACTGGAGCGCACTGGCGCCGAATTCGCCGCTGCGCTATTGGCGCATTATTGAATTGATTGACTATAACAACGGGCAGATGCTGACTAACAATCACCTGAAGCTTGATGAAAATATATTGTTTTATTTAACCGGCGTGCTACAGCTTGATGAGCGCCTGCGCCGGATAGTAGAGCCGCTTGCTGATAAAACAGAACTGGTGCCATCGCACCTGGTGCTGGCTGGTAACATTGTGGAAGCCTGCTCAAACCGGGCTGAGTTTTCGCGGTTGCCGGTTATGCAGCTGGGCGGCGAAAATGTGACTGACAAAGCGGCCATAGCCACCCATGTTTGTGATGTTTTAGGGCTTGATTTATACAGTATATCCGCTCACTCTATCCCGCATCAGTCGCAAGAAATTGCCGAATGGGTAAGGCTTTGGAACAGGCATGCAGCCCTGGCATCGGCTGCATTAATGGTCGATCTTTCGGCTATGGACGCTTTTGATAAGGAACGTGCTACTGCGATAAGCTGGCTGATTGAAAACATCAGCGGGATGCTGTTTGTAAACACATCGCAATGGGCACCAAAATTAATGCGCCCGGTAATGGTATCAGACGTTAACAAACCAACACCTGCCGAGCAATTGATGCTTTGGAAATTTAACCTGGGTAAACCTGTTGAGCAGCCTGACCTGCAGTTAGAAAAACTGACATCGCAATTTGACCTGAGCACGAAAACCATTAACCTTGCCGGCGCAGAAGCCAAGCTGTTTACAGGTGAGCAAGTCGACGAAGATTTTACCGGTAAGCTATGGAAAACCTGTTGTAAACATACCCGTCCACAGGTGGACGAACTTGCACAGCGTATTGAATCATCAGCCGGGTGGGACGATATTGTATTACCTGCCGACCAAAAAGATATACTGCGAGAAGTAGCCGCACAAGTAAGCAACCGCAACAAAGTGTACGACGAATGGGGCTTTGCAACAAAAGGCCCGCGCGGCCTGGGTATCAGCGTGCTTTTTACGGGCGAAAGTGGCACAGGCAAAACACTTGCATCCGAAGTGCTGGCCAATGCGCTAAATCTTGATTTGTTCAGGATTGACTTGAGCCAGGTGGTAAACAAATACATCGGCGAGACTGAAAAAAACCTTAAACGAATATTTGACGCTGCCGAGGCTGGCGGTGCGGTGCTGTTGTTTGACGAGGCCGATGCCTTGTTTGGCAAGCGCAGCGAAGTAAAGGATAGTCATGACCGCTACGGCAATATTGAAGTAAGCTACTTGCTGCAACGAATGGAAGCTTACCGCGGACTGGCGATATTGACTACCAACATGCGTTCGTCAATGGATAAGGCCTTCTTAAGGAGGATAAGGTTTGTAGTGCAATTCCCATTCCCGGACGCAGTTCAGCGGGCTGAAATATGGAAAAGGGTTTTCCCGGCAGGTACGCCAACGCGCGACCTGGATATCAACAGGTTATCGAGGTTAAATATACCCGGCGGCAATATCCGCAACATAGCTATGAATGCCGCATTTATTGCAGCGCACGAGGGCCGGTCGGTACAGATGTCGCATATATCGCGTGCCGCGCACAGCGAATATACCAAGCTGGAGAAACCATTAAACAATAACGAAATAGGAGCAATACGATGAACAACAATATCGAACTGCATATTGAAGAACTGATATTACACGGAATTGCGCCCGGCGATACTTACCGCATAGGCCAGGCGGTGCAAGCAGAATTGACACGTTTGTTGAAGATGCATGGCCTGCCGACTGCTTTATCGGCAGAGGCCGAATTTGGCGACCTTTCTGTTGGTCAGTTTAATGTTGCAGAAAATGCCAGGCCAAATGCAGTGGGAAACCAGATAGCAGGCTCGGTATTTAAAGGATTGCAACGGGCGGGGTAGGAGAGAACCAAGAGTCAAGAGCCAAGAAATCAAGAGTCAAGAAATCAAGAGCCAAGAATCAAGAGGCAAGAACTAAGAGTCAAGAAATCAAGATAGAGAGGTAAACGTTAAATGAATAGCAACATAGGCACATTTCCGGGTTCGCCCAATATTTTGAAAGGCGGCATAGCGCTGATTGACCCAGGTACTTCTAGTATCATCAGGATTATCACCTTGCAATATAATCCTGACAGCATCTCGCGCACCTTGCAGGTACAGGGCGTTGGCGGCAGCAACAGCCACCGTTCGGAAGCGTTGCGGCTAATGGGCCCGCCGGTTGAAACCATAAAGATTGATGCCGAGATTGATGCAACTGACCAGCTTGAATTGGTGAAAAATGCCAGCGACACGGTGATAAAATCGGGGATACTTTCACAGCTTGCTGCACTGGAAACCATGATTTACCCTTCAAGTTCACAGATAGTTATGAATAATACCTTAAGCTACATCGGCACCATAGAGATAGCCCCTATGGAAACCGCGCTTACGTTATTCATCTGGAACAAAAACAGGATACTGCCGGTGCGCATCACCGATTTCAGCGTTACCGAGGAAGCGTTCGACGTAAATTTAAATCCCATTCGTGCGAAGGTTAGCCTCGGCATGCGGGTATTGAATATTGACGACCTTGACTACAATCACAAAGGCAGCAGCCTGTACATGAGCTACCAGCAAAACAAGGAAGCGCTGGCCGGTATGTTTGCCGGTGGCAGCCTTAGCCAGCTGGGTATTAAATCGATACCGTAGGAGAGAGCCAAGAATCAAAATGCCGGTTCATCAGAATCAGATTATCGGCTAAAATATAAACACCCAATCATCAACCCATGGTAAACCAAAACCCGCTACAGGCAATATTACAGCAAACCGGGCAAAAAATAAGCTATTTTACCCCAACCAGCCGTTATTACCCGATTGATACCGCAACGATAGAAACAGCCGATGGCAGGACGGTTAACTATTTGCGCCGCCGCTTTATTCCGCCTGCATCAAGCTTTTATTTGCTGCAACACCACACGGTAGTTAAAGATGAACGGCTGGACAATATCACCAGTCAATACATTAACGACCCAACCTTATTCTGGCAGCTTTGCGATGCCAACAATGCTATGGATCCTGATGAATTAACCAATACACCGGGCCAGCAAATACGCATAACCTTACCACAAGGCATACAAGGCAACAGATAAAACGGATGCTTAAAGGAATATACTTATCAATAATGATTGGGCCGGGGGTACCCGTACCGGCCCCAAAAGAACTGGTGGATTCGTTAAGTAGTTTACAGGTAACAAGCAGTAAAGACCGGAGCGGTTTTCAGATATCGTTTACAGTCGCCAAAAACTCGCTATTGCTGACCACGCTGTTGCCTGCCGGTTATTTCGATCCGATTGTAACGAGGGTAATGGTAATTGTAACGTTAAACGGCATTCCGAACGTAATTATGGACGGCTTGATAACCCACCAGGAATACGCCCCGTCAAATGATCCGGGGCAATCGAAAATAACCATAACCGGCGAAGACCTTAGCCTTGCGATGGATATTGTGGACCTGGTGATACCTTACCCCGTAATGCCCGAAGTGGCCATATTAAACCTGATATTGGCAAAATATTCATTCCTGGGCATCATCCCGCTGGTTATCCCGCCCATTATCCCGATTGTTGATTCGCCTACTAACAAGTGGCGTACACAGCGGGGGACAGACAGGGCCTATATAAAGCAGCTGGCCCAGCAAAACGGTTATATATTTTTTGTTGAGCCGGGGCCGCTGCCGGGCCAAAGCATTGCCTATTTCGGGCCTGATGTTAATGCGCCGATACCACAACCTGCCTTAACCATCAATATGGATTCGGCCACCAATGTTGAATCGATGAATTTCTCGCTGGACGGACAGGCCAAAAAAATACGCGTCTTCACGATAATGGACAACGATGTAACCGGGGCAATCCCGATTCCTATCCCGGTGCCAAACGTAAATGTATTTAAACCGCCGCTGGGTTTGCGCCCAACGCCGCCGGCCAAAATCGAGATATCAAAAGAAGGTTCGAAAGTGAGCCCGGCAAAAGCCGCCCAAACCATACTTGGCTTTATGATGAACAACTCGACAGCTATAAACGCTACCGGCTCGCTGGATGTTTTGCGGTACGAGCACATGCTGAGGTCGCGCCTGATGGTTGGCGTGCGCGGGGCCGGGCTGGCATACGATGGGATGTACTATGTAGACAGCGTTACCCATAATATAAAACCAGGCGAATACAAACAGAACTTTACGCTCTCGCGCGACGGGCTGATTTCGAACACACCATTTGTACTGACATGAGCGACCAAAAATTTTACGGCAAATACAGGGGCACAATACTGGTAAACGTTGACCCGGAGTTTCGCGGGCGGGTAACC
>JBDUDE010000599.1:0-6027 GCA_040003105.1 Mucilaginibacter sp.
ATCGCGCCACATTTGGGATGTGGAGGCCGCAGGTTCGAATCCTGCCATCCCGACAGATAGTGATACCAAGTAAAATCCTCTTCAAAGCAATTTGAGGAGGATTTTTGCTTTATCGTAGCTTTCTTTTCGGCGTCAACGCCTGGTAATTCGTCGAATCCATCAAATTTGATAATTGTGATAATGTAGCCGTATTTTTAAGACCCAAAACACAATTGTGTTAGAGGGACTCGTTACTGCGTAATTTTGGCAGGTTTGTAATCTTGCCATAGCCACTCCAGCGCTTCGGGAAGTGTTTGCTGTTTTAACTTATAATCAACATGTCCGGCGTTGCGGGCGAAAACAAACTGGTATTGATAGCCCTTAGCAGCGAGCGCTTTCGCCATATTTTCGTTTGCAAGCACCCAATCATGCATACCGTCGCGCATTACGTTTGGATTAAAAAGGTCCCGGTCGCCCACTTCCATCCATATTCGCAGTGGCTTTAGACGGCTTTTCGGGATGATAGTTTCATGAAATCCCCAGGCGCCTCGAGGTGTTTTTGGGTTCCAGGGCCACTGCTGGTTTATGTAAGTACCGGAATAATTAAGCACAAGGTGATACCATTCCGGGTGGTACCAGGCCATAATCAGGGCGCATGATCCGCCCGAACTGCCACCCATGGTAGCGCGGCCGGCAGGGTCATGGGTTAGCTTTACCTGGCACTTGCTTTCCACCAGCGGCAGTATTTCATTCTCGACAAATTCTGCATACACGCCGCTCATCGTGTCATATTCCAGGCCTCGTTGACTGCCCTGGGCATCGCCGCTGCCGTTACCAATGGATATGGCGACCATTGGTGGTACTTTGCCCTCGGCAATCAGGTTGTCCAATACCGTAAAAAGTAAATTGTCCGGGCCATCTGCACCAACTATGAAAGGTGCCACGCTACCGGCGACATACTGTTTTGGAACATACACTGCCACCTGGCGGGTGTAAGGAGCAGGATGGCTTGTAGTGACAATTAGCTTAGCGGGGTTTGCCGGATCCGGAGTGCCAAATGTATTTGGTTCGCGGGCAATACCGGGATACATTTTGCTATCCTTCGACTCTATCGTAAAGCGGTATATGGTGCCTTTTGGTACGTTAGTCTGTACCAGTGATTCCGGTGCAGGTTCGTGGGTGGGGCCGATAATAAAATTTCCATTAGCGTTGGGCGAAGGATTGGTGCCATCGGGCAATTCCGTGGCCGATACATAACCAGGCGTATGCGGGTCGCGGGTTGGTGGCTGGGCCACGGCCGCGTTTACCAGGACACACAGCACACCGGACACTGTCGCGCGATTAATTATTTTAGTTAGCTTCATTTATTTTGATTTAAGGGAGGTACTGGCAATGCCTGCGTTTTAAATTTAGGATTTATAATTGCGGCATCAAAATTTGGGGATTAATTTGTTTTTGACCGGGGGGCTGAAAGCGACACGCTTGGAAAGGGCGGGCGACAAAATCGGCCGGGAGTAGTCGCGCCACATTTGGGATGTTGGGGTGGCAGGTTCGAACCGTGCCGTCGCTAATAAAGGATACCCAGATAAAAGCCCTTTTCAAATTAATTTGAAAAGGGCTTTTATCCGCTGAAAATCAATTCTTTTTCGAAGAGAAATTGCTGTTAACAAAAGAATAAAATGACTGATGTCTATTATTCCGGTTGTTGCTCTACTATTTTTCTTCTGCGTTCTCTTTTCTTTTAATATTGTGCCGAAGACCAATAAATGTTTTCATTTAATTATAAAATCATGAAATACACCACATTCAATCGGGCGTTTATTAAGGTATTTACGCTGATTACATTAAGCTTAACAGCATTTGGTTTCACCTCTAAGTTTGGACTGGATGGTTACGAAATCTATTTAAACAACAAACTCATCCTAAAGCAGTACGTAAACCAGCCGTTGAGTTTAAGGGTACTGCAACTGGATAAAGCAAATGAAGGCGACGAACTGCACATCAAGTATACACATTGCGCCAATAAGGGGCCTGGAACCGGTCGGAGCCTTGTTCTGGAAGATGAACAGGGAAATACCCTGAAGAAATGGGCTTTTGCTGATGCCACCGGTTCGGATTTCAATATGACAATAGCCGTAAAAGAGTTGTTGCAGCTGAAAAAAAAGAACAGCAGTCATGAGCTAAGCCTTCATTATAGCGCCCGTGAGCTCCCTAAAGGTGAAATGCTTGGATTTGTTCGGGTAAAGTAAATGGTGTCAGTTATTTAAACACGGGTTTGCATTAAATTATGTAAACCCGTGTAGACCCGGATTTTGCTTTGCTTATGAGGGGGGCAACCTAATTGACTATGCGTCAATATATGGTCGACCCGACACTATTCTCCAACTGCGGCGCGTTCGATGCCGTACTTCGGCGCGGCCGCCTTCATGCGGGCGATCTCGGCCTCGTCGACCGCGGGCGCAGGACCGTCGTCGGTTGCGGGCTGGCCGGACTCGCGAAAGAAATCCTCGATCCCACCTGGTGTGAAGGTCAAGAGTATCCGGCTCGGCGTCGCCGCGGTGTTGCGGAAGTAGTGCTGCGTGCCGCGTGGCCCGAAGGCGAGCCGGCCGGGCCCGATGGCATGCACCGCATCGCCGATATAGATTTCGAAAGTCCCGTCGAGCAAATACCAGAACTCATCCTCGATGAGCATCTATGCCGGTTGCCCGTTTTAAAAAGAGAATAGTTATAGGTTAATAGATTTGTGTGCGGCGCGCTTTTTTTGATATGACATCAAAAAAGCGTAATTTACCACTTAAAACCTCCTATGAAACGGGCATCAAATATCTTAGCCATATTTGGGTTGCTGTTGTCGCCTGTGGTTGCCGTAGCGCAATCTGCCGGGAGTGATTCTGCTATGGTGTTTTCCCTAATTAATACTGCGGAGTCTTTTTTTAATCAAAGTAATTACGAATCGGCAATTCTTTACTGTACCAAAGCAGAAAATATCAGCAAACAAAAGAAATTTAAAAAGGGCCAGGCATATGCGCTTATTGAGCTCACAGATATTTTTATTGATAAAAACGACCTCAGCAAGGCGCAATCATCGGTAGATGAGGTAAACAAGCTGGGCGCCCAAATGAAGGATTCATTGGTAACAGCCGTTTCAAAAATGCAGATGGCGCAAATAAAAATGTATGGTGATAACTTTGACGCCGCTATTCCGCTGTTTAACCTTAGCCTGCAATACCTTTCCAGGCACCCATCCAAATACACGGCGTTGGCATATAACGATTTGGGCTATACCTGGGGCCGAAAAGGGGAGTTTAGCAAGCAGGCAGATAACCTTGTAAAATCCGTAAGTATTTATGAAAAGTATTTTCCCGATAAATACGGCGAGATTGCAATAACCTTAAGTAACCTGTCGTCCTTATATTACAATATCAACCAAAGAAAAACAGCGATTGAATATGCAAAAAAGGCATTGGTATACCGTGAGAAAGATGGGGACAAGGCCAAACTGTCGTTAAGTTGCTGCAATATCAGCCAATTTTATATTGGTATCGATAACGCTGAATCTGAAAAATACCTCAACCTCTGCGAGAAATATGCGCTGCAAAGCAACCTTCAGCCACGTATTATCCATTCATATGTTACGGCATCTTATTTATACGGCACTGAAAAAAAATATGCTGCCGCATTTGACTATGAGGAGAAAGCAATAGCCCTGCTCGAAAAAAGCAACGAAAACACAAGTATGCTGGCCGCACGCTATGTCAGTGCGGCTACCCTGAGCCGGGATTTGAAGATGGATACCAATGTTACTGTGGGTTATTTCAACAAGGCCCTGGCTATTCTTCGCCTCTCGCACGATAAAGTTACCCTGCGCGATTGTTATATAAACCTGTATAACTATTATACGGCAAATAATAATTACACCGCTGCGCTGGTTGCTTATAAAAAATACGTGCTATATAAAGACAGCGTCATTTCCGAAAACACGCAGTCGGCTATAGCAGAAATAAGCACCCGTTACGAAACAAGGAAAAAAGACGATGAAATTACGCGCCTTAATACCGGCCAGAAAATCAAGCAGCTTGAAATAGAAAAGCAAAAGGCAATTATATCAGGCAACCTGCTCGAAGCAAAACAGAAGGAAAACGAAATTACCTTACTGTCGCAACAGAAGGAACTACAGGATGCCCGGTTAAAAGAGCAGGGCGAAAAACTGGAAAAGCAGTTGTTGGTATCCCAAAACAATACCCAACAGCTCAAATTGTCACGACAGGAGCGGCAACTGAAGGAGAAAGAATTACAGGGACAAAAACAGCTGCTTAATTTTACCATCGGCGGCATTATTGCACTGGTATTGTTTGCCGGCTTCATCTTCAACCGGTACCAGCTTAAAAAAGAAATTGACCAGCATAAGGAAATGCTGGAGGTAAGAAACAATATTGCCAGGGATTTGCACGATGAAATTGGGTCGACCCTCACGAGTATAAAAATACTTTCCGAAGTCTCTAAGAATAATTTAGAAAAAGACCCTGGCAAAGCATCAGTAATGCTTACAAAAATAACCGAGCAATCCACACAGATGCAGCAGGGGATGAGCGACATCGTCTGGGCCATTAAGCCGGATAACGACAAGATGGAAAATATGCTGGTGCGCATGCGTGAATACGCGGCCTATGCTTTAGAATCGAAAGATATTGATGTTTCGTTCGTGGTTGACAATGATGTGCTCGAAAAAAACCTGGATATGCAGCAGAGGCGGGATGTGTTCCTGATATTTAAAGAAGCGGTGAACAATGCCGCAAAATACTCGGGTGCAGCAGCAATGAAAATAAAGCTGCAGAAGGCCCTGAATAATATTGAAATGGAGATTACAGACAACGGTAAGGGTTTTGAACGGGTAGAAAACAGCCTGATGAACGGGTTGAAAAACATGCAGGCCCGGGCAACGGCCATGAATGCAAAGTTGGAGATTATTTCAGGGAAGGATAAAGGCACATCCGTTATCGTAAAAATTCCGGCTACATGATAATGTAGCTGTATTCCCGGTTTAAATATAGTTATTTTGAGTATGGCAATCAGGATATTGATTTATGACGATAATGCTGCTTTACGCATGAGCATGGATGCCATGCTCAGCGATGAACCTGATATCGAGGTAGCGGCCGCTATCCCCAACCCGGAGAACGTTATAAGCGACCTGAAAATGTTTAAGCCCGATGTGGTGCTTATGGATATAGATATGCCGGCAGTTAGCGGCGTGCAGGCTGTAAAAACGATTCGTAATATTTACAAAGATTTGCCGGTAATAATGCTCACTGTTTTTGACGATAATGAAAATATTTTCAAGGCGATTTGTGCGGGAGCTTCCGGATATATATTAAAAATGTATGCTACCGAAGAAGTGCCGGCTGGGATAAGAAATGTGTTAAAAGGAGGGGCCCCGATGACTGGCTCAATTGCCAAAAAGGTGCTGATGATGGTGCCGCAGGCCAAAACAACAGAACAGGAAAAGTGTAACCTTACGGATAAAGAAACCGCCATCCTCCAGCTTTTGGTAAATGGCTACAGCTATAAAATGATTGCCGCCGAAGTGAAAATAAGTATCGATACCGTTCGTTTCCACATCAAAAAAATATACGATAAACTGCACGTTCATTCGGCTACCGAAGCGGTTTCGCGCACACTGAAAGAAAACTTGCTTTAAATACCAAAAGGCCTGCCCGTCCCAATAATTATCGTTAGAGAGGGGATTCAATAAAAGCATTTTTGTCGGGCAAAGCGTTCCATTTTTGTAAGCGGAACACCCCGAACGCTGTGAAACATGTTCATTTTCGGGGAGCGCCGTTAAACTTGTTGCCCATTCAGTTGGATGTGCTCCTCATAAGGAGGATAAAGAATTGATTTTGGCTGAATCAGCCACGTTTTTTGGTCGTATATTTGACAGCAAAATATCAATCTCATAGAAATTTGAATAAAGAAAATGCTTCAATACAGCAATTAATAAATTATTTTAAGCACCTAATTGGCAGCTAACAAAGTGGTTTGCAAAATGTG
>JBDUDE010000886.1:0-1818 GCA_040003105.1 Mucilaginibacter sp.
TTTCAAACTGCCAAAGGTCAAAACCAAAAAGATTACAATCAGTTTAACCTATTCCAACCTTCCGGACTTTACTGACCTTCCGGACTTTACTGACTTTTCGGACTTTCCCGACTTTACTGACTTTTCGGACTATCCCGACTTCCTTCCCCAACAAAAATTTGCGTCTATAAAAAAAACCTCTACATTTGTCGGGAGCCCTAACAGAAATAATTTTACTTTCTCGCTACTGATGTCAAATTCTAACTCCAGTGAATCAATTTTCAGCCAGCTCGAGGCTTACGGGCATAAGAAAGTTGTTTTTTGCAGCGACCCCGATACCGGCTTAAAAGCAATCATCGCCATCCATGACACCACACTGGGCCCTGCCTTAGGCGGCACGCGTATGTGGGCTTACAAGACCGAGGCCGATGCTTTGTATGATGTTTTGCGGCTGTCAAAAAGCATGACTTATAAATCTGCCATTGCAGGCCTTAACCTGGGCGGCGGTAAAGCGGTTATCATTGGCGATTCGCACAAAGATAAGTCCGAAGCGCTGTTGCGTAAGTTTGGTCGTTTTATAAAAAATCTTAACGGTGAATTTATTACTGCCGAAGATGTGGGCACCAACCCGCGCGATATGGAGTATATCCGCATGGAAACACAACACGTTACCGGCGTGCCCGAAACCATTGGCGGCAGCGGCGACCCATCCCCCATTACTGCTTTGGGTGTCTTTATGGGGATAAAAGCCTGCGTAAAGGAACTTTATGGTGTAGATACATTAACCGGTAAGTCGGTAATTGTACAGGGCATTGGCCACGTTGGCGAAAACCTGGTTAAACTGCTGCGCGATGAAAATGCCAAGGTTTTTATTAGTGATATTAACGAGGAGCGCCTGGGCCAGGTGGCAAAAAAATATAATGCCGAGTCTGTGTCAAATCATAAGATTTTTGATATTGATGCCGATATTTATGCACCTTGCGCTTTAGGGGCAACCATTAATACCGAAACCATCAAAAAGCTTAAATGCGCAATTGTTGCCGGCTCGGCCAATAACCAACTGGAGGACGAAAGCGCGCACGGCCAAATGCTGCTAGATAAAGGCATTTTATTTGCGCCCGACTATGTGATAAATGCAGGCGGCATCATCAACTGTTACTCGGAACTGATGGGCTTTAGCAAAAAAAGGACCATGCAGCTTACCGAAAATATTTATGAAGCTACGCGCAATGTTTTAAAACTTTCGAAGGCCGAAAACATTTCAGCAGTTGAAGCGGCAAACAAAATAGCCGAAAAACGTATTGCAGATATAAAAAAAGTAAAATCAACCTATTAAAATAAAAAGAATCCGCTAATTTTGCGGTATTAAATCGTTCTTACAAAATGTTAAATCGCAGACACCTCAGGGTAAAAGTCCTCCAGTCGTTATACGCTTATCACCAATCAAACAGCGGCGACATCAAGCAGCATGAAAAAAATTTATTGTTAACCATTGACAAGGTGTACGAAATGTACATCTGGATGCTGTCGTTAATTTCAGAAGTTACCAGTTACGCAGAAAATGATGCCGAAGAAAGGGCTAACAAGCATTTGCCCACGGCTGACGACCTGAAGCCAAACCTAAAAATATTAAGCAATAGGTTTATCGTTTCCCTGCTTCAAAACAAAGAGTACCTGGCCGGGCTTAAAAAATATAAGGTAGTCTGGGATTTTGAGCCTGAACTGATAAAATCGTTGTTTATTATCCTGAAAAAATCTGATGATTATATCGAATATCTGAAGAAAACCGGCGACACTATCCAAACAGATAAGGACATCATTAAATTCATCTTCAAAAAG
>JBDUDE010000254.1:0-1814 GCA_040003105.1 Mucilaginibacter sp.
ATGATTCCGCTGACTGTCAAGATTAAAAGCATGGCTAGAAACCCCTCCCTCCACCCTCCCAAAGGAGGGAATCGCACAGGGCCGCCGCTTTTTTCAACCTTCCGGGCGCCTCTTGTCAACTGGCAGGGATTTCACGTTAATCAAACAAATATTTTTCTTTATGTTAGCATCCGCTGCGAGCATAGTATCCATTGAACAAAAAAACGCCTTTAAACCACGTACTGCTACTATATAATATCCGGCCCATATTATTGGGCGCGGCTATCCTGTTATTTTCCGCCTGCCTGGATAGGCCAAAGCCAACACCGCAAGTATCCCATCCCCCAATAAAAAAACCTGCACCCGTAAAACGCGACACCATCCCCCGCGACTCGTTTTGTATTGCAGCCGTTGGCGATATTATGCTTGGCACATCCTACCCAACCAAATATACCCTGCCGCCCGACAGCGCCAAAGGCAGCTTTAAAAATGTAATAACCGAATTGCGCAATGCCGATGTTACTTTCGGTAACCTGGAAGGCACCCTGCTTGATGGCGGCGCACCGGCACATTATAAGCTGCACCTGTTGAGCAAAGGCTACCTGTTCCGCAGCCCGACGACTTATGCGGGTGTTTTAAAAGACGCTGGTTTTAAAGTGGTCAGCCTTGCCAATAACCATATAGGCGATTTTGGCGAACCCGGTCGGGTAAGCACCATGACGGTTTTGGACAGCATCGGCATCCATTATGGCGGCCAGTTGAGCAGCCCCACATCGGTATTCAAAATAAGCGGTGTTACCTATGGCTTTTGCGCCTTTGCGCCCAATGCTTATACATTACCGATACTCGAATTAAAGAATGTTACTAAAATAGTTAAAGAGCTTAAACAGCAGTGCGATGTGGTGATCATATCATTTCACGGCGGTGCCGAAGGGCCGGGCTTTGAACACGTGCCTTTTAAAATGGAATCATTCCACAGCGAAAAGCGCGGCGATGTACACAAGTTTGCCCACACCGCTATCGACGCCGGCGCCGACGTGGTATTCGGCAACGGCCCCCACGTTTGCCGTGCAATGGAATTATACAACGGCCGGCTGATAGCCTACAGCCTCGGCAACTTTTGCACCTACACCAGCGTAAGCGTTGCCGGAGTATCCGGCCTCGCCCCAATCCTGAAAGTAAATGTCAACAAAAAAGGCGAATTCTTAAGCGGCAAAATAATATCTGCCACCCAAACCCACTACGACGGTCTGCAATTAGATACCCTCTGCAAAGCCGCCATCCGCATCAAAAAACTTACCGAAGCGGATTTCCCCCGTTCAGGACTCGATATCACCGAAGACGGACAAATTTCAATCGCCAAAGAGCAATAACAATACTACGTTAGCAGGTAATCCTAAAATCCTGCCAATCTTAAAAATCTTAGTTGGCTTCGTCCTTCGTCGTCCTGACCAGGCTTATGCCCGTAAAGAAAAATAAGATAGCAATAATACCTACCACGGTAAGTGTGGTTACAGCGCCCGAGCGGTTGATAATTTCAACGCCGGCGTAAATAAGGCCGATAATTCCCAATACAGTAAGTATGGCCCCAAAGGTTCGTTTTAAATTCATGGTTTCTGATGTAACTTTTATAAAGCTTTTTTTTAAAAACAAATAGCACACCAATAATTAATACTACATTTATAATATTAAATAAACCCCCTTATGACCGCAGAGATAGGTACTTTAATTGTTGTCTTTATTTTATTGGTGATCCTATTTTCATCATTTGTGTCTGTAAAACAAGGCACTATAGTAGTAATTACAGTGTTTGGCAAATACCGCCGTATACTTAC
>JBDUDE010000449.1:0-1811 GCA_040003105.1 Mucilaginibacter sp.
TGATGTTTTTTATTTGAATTAACCTTGTTGTGCAACGGCCACTTTCATACGGCTAGTTTATTAATTAGGGCTTATGTGGGTTAATCGGTCCGTTCAAACCGGTTGAATCAATCGGAGCAAGTTTTATAATTTGATAGTTTTTTACTGGGGTTACTGTCGAATCTTTTTTACAACCTGCCATCATTATTACAGCAAAAAATATAGCTGCAAAGCATAGAAATATACGCACTTTAAATACCTCCTTTCTTGTTAAGGAGGGCAGGCGTCATTGCGGTTGGGTAGGTTCTGCCCTCTATTGCACCTGCTTATCCGTCAATGTCTTTTCATAATTTTGGTTATCACATATCAGTTCATGACGCCGATATTTTTTCGAATATACTTACGGCGGCACAAATACTGTCGGGGCGACTATGCGGGCACGTACTTTTAAATATGTGATAAGGTTTAGGTGGGTCATCAAAGCGCTGTTTTGATGTTACGGGTGTGTATCGGGCACCGGCAACTTTAGCTTCTAAACTTGGTATGAATATAAGTGCAATAATTAATTTTGCCCCTATAAAGTTTCCGAACTGGCCGTTTTACTTTGTGAATGCCCGTTTTTAGCTCATGAACTAAAACCAGCATTGCTTTCGTAACATAATTTACTGCGCAATCGTAACAAATCCTGCACCTGTAACAGGAACAAAATTTACAGTTAATATAATTTTTTAACCACTTGTTATTATAACTTTGGTAATATGTTGAGCAAAGTTAAAATTGTAGTTGTTGAGGATGAAATATTCATAGCAGAGTCGTTGCGAATAATGCTCGAAAACCTTGGATACGAAGTCTCGGCAATGTTTAACTCGGGGGTTGAAGTATTAAAAAACTTCACACCCGGCCTGGCAGATATTATTATTATGGATATTGAGCTGGCTAATAACACCAATGGCATTGATACGGCAATTGAACTGAAAAAAATTTTCGACCCCACCATTATTTTTATCACCAACAACACCGATGAACGGGTCCGCAAAAAAGCCATTTACGAAACCAACGCAGTGCATTACGTTCCCAAACCCTTTACAAAGCTCGATATCAGCATAGCCATCGACCTTGCGCTGAAACACTCCGCAAACAAAGAAATCGCGTCTCAAAAGGCAACCGAATTTTCTTACCTTATGAATGATAGTATTTTTGTTAAAGACGGCGGCAGCTTTAAAAAAATAATGGTAAGTGATATCCGGTTTTTAAAAGCCAATGGCGCCTATTGCGAATTATATTACAACACCAGCCATATTGTTTTTAGCGAAAATTTAAGCTTTTTGGAAGTTAAACTGGCCTTCGCAAAAAACCTGCTGCGGGTGCACCGCTCCTACATCATCAATATAAACTACATCACCAAAATACAGGACAACAGGCTTTGGATTGATGAGGAAGAAATACCCGTTGGCGTAACGTATAAAAAAGAGTTAAGCGATTTGATCAGGTTCATTTAGAGGAGTTCATAGTTTGATGGTTCATAGTTCATAGCCGGAAAGAGAAGCAAGAGTCAAGAGGCAAGAATCAAGAAGTAAGAAGCAAAAAAACACGGTTCAATAAACTATTGTACCATGAACTAAATTAAAATACCCGTTGGCTGTGTCCCCACAGCCAACTTCCCCCAAAACACGACTATGAACCAATTGCTGCTACTATGAACCATCAAACTATGAACCAACTTAAACCTTTCACCCTAATCTTCGTCAAAATCACAGCAAAACCTTATTTATGGCAGTACACTTTAACCTGTTTAACATTATTGTTCTTTTGGGGGCGCTTCAGGGCCTTAT
>JBDUDE010000712.1:0-20274 GCA_040003105.1 Mucilaginibacter sp.
CCTCCTTTGTGCAGCAATACGATATGGAAGGCAAGCTGGAACGCACCATCACCCTGCCCGCTATCGGTACCGCCGGCGGCTTCGGCAGCAAAAAGGAGGAGAAGGAAACCTATTACACCTTTACCAATTACGTTTATCCGGGCACAATTTTTAAGCTGGATATTGCTACCGGCGTATCAACCATTTACAAAAAATCGGGCGTTCAGTTCAACCCGGAGCAGTATGAAAGCAAGCAGGTTTTTTACCCATCAAAGGACGGCACCAAAATCCCGATGATTATTACCTATAAAAAAGGCACGGTAATGAATGGTAAAAATCCATTGTTGCTGTATGCCTACGGCGGTTTCAGCATCAGCCTTACCCCGGCGTTTAGCACCTCAAATATTATATTGATGGAGCATGGCGGCATTTATGCCGTACCTAACCTGCGCGGCGGCGGCGAGTACGGCGAAAAATGGCACAAAGCCGGCATTAAAATGAAGAAACAAAATGTGTTCGACGATTTTATTGCGGCAGCCGAATACCTTATTAAACATAAGTATACCTCTAAAGATTACCTGGCAATTTCGGGCGGCTCAAACGGGGGCTTGTTGGTGGGTGCGGTAATGGCCCAGCGGCCAGATTTATGCAAAGTGGCTTTCCCGGCCGTTGGCGTAATGGATATGCTGCGCTACAACAAATTTACTGCCGGTGCGGGCTGGAGTTATGATTACGGCACCGCCGAAGACAGCAAAGAAATGTTCGATTATTTGTACAAATATTCACCATACCATGCCTTAAAACCTGCCAGCTACCCCGCCACCATGGTTACCACTGCCGACCATGACGACCGCGTAGTGCCTGCGCATTCGTTCAAATTTGCTGCGCGATTGCAGGAATACCAGAAAGGCCCGGCGCCAGCGCTGATCCGTATTGAAACCAAGGCGGGTCACGGCGCAGGCCAAAGCACCGAGCAGGTAATAAGCGGACAGGTGGATAAATGGGCATTTATGTTTTGGAATATGGGGGTGAACTTTTAGAGATTAGAGACGGGAGATTTGAGGTTAGGAAAAGCGAAGGAGAAACAAAATGCGCAGGAAAGTGCGATTCCCCTCTTGAGAGTTACCGTGTCCCACATCTTGTACTAACGTTTAATAGACGGCTCCGTTAGGAGCCTAATATTGGTAGAAATAAATAAATGGAATAATTTTCGCTCCTTTAGGTGCGTAACAACCGGACTTTGTCTCGACATTGTCGCCTTACCAGGTGCCTAATGTTACGTTCCTACGGCACTTATTACATGTTCCAAACATGTTCTACCGATATTTGACCCGCTATCGGGGTCAGCAAAGATATGGGTACACGGTAGCTCTTGAGAGGGAAGTTGAATAAGCCGCGCTCCGTATTTAAATTGATTTAAACCTGTTATCGATACAACTATGATAAGATTTAAAACACCGCTAATAGCCGCTATAATACTATTGAGTGTAACGGCGCTTTTTGCACAAAGCAAAAAAGACCTAAATATCGTATTCATCGGCAACAGTATCACCTACGGCACCGGGCTGGCCGACCCCGCTACCGAAGCGCCGCCCGTTATTGCTGCAAATTACCTGAAACAACAATCAAACATAGGCAAGGTCGAAATTGCAAACCAGGGCCACAGCGGTTACACCACCGTTGATTTTTTACCTACAACAAACGGCGTTTTTAAAGAGGTTGAAAAAGTAGCACAATCATTTACCGATAAACAGTCGCTGCTGATATTTTCGATAAAACTGGGTACTAATGACAGTGCCATCGAAGGTCCGCGCGGTGCGCCCGTTTTTCCTGAAAATTATTACCAGAATTTAAAGCTAATTGCAGACAGCTTGTTAAAGGAGTTTCCATCCTCTATAGTTATTTTTCAGCACCCTGTATGGTACAGCCCCAATACCTACAACGGCGCCAGGTATCTTGCCGAAGGACTGGAACGCCTGACCAGCTACCTGCCCGAAATTGACTTACTGGTGCAGGATTATGCTGCCACCTTCCCCAAGCGCGTTTTTGTTGGTGACACCAAAGGCTTTGATTATTTCAAAAAACATTCAACTACCGATTTTCAGCCCGAGCAGGGCCACCAGGGTACATTTTATCTTCACCCAAACAAACAAGGCGCAACTGCTTTAGGCAACTTTTGGGGCGACGCTATAAACAAGGTGATAAAGAAGCTGGGTAAATAGTTTTAGCTGCTATCCGTGTAATTGTTTTCTTAAAAACATACAGGCCATTTGCATCGCATCCTGCCCCATTGTGCCCATTCCTAAAAAACCGTGCGTGTTCTGGTAATTTTTGTAAATAGTTTTTATCCCTGCCGATTTTAATTTTTTTGCGTATGCCTTACCTTCATCTCTTAACGGGTCGTAATTTGCAGTGATGATAAGCGCAGGTGGCAGGTTTGAAAAATCACCTGTTCTTAAAATCGATGCTTCTTCAAAGTTGGCCGGGTCTGGCAAAAAGATATCCCAAAACCATTGCATCAGCTGGGCAGTCAGCACATAGCCTTTCCTGTTTTTATCCCACGATGGATGGTCGGCGGTGTAATGGTCGGTAACCGGGTATGCTGCAAACTGGGCTTTTAGCCTTACGCCTTCCGCAGTTAACTTTTGAGCCACATAAAGGGCCATATATCCGCCGGCGCTATCGCCGGCTACTGCCATACGTTCGCCGATGCCATTGTAGCGCGATGCATTTTCAATCATCCAACGGGTAGCAATAACGCAGTTCTCAGGTCCGGCGGGGTAAGGGTGTTCGGGTGCCAGCTTATAGTCAACCGACATCACCACTGCGCCTGTGTTCGCGCAAATTTGCCTGCAAATTTCATCGTGGGTATCAAGGCTCATCAGCACAAACCCTCCACCATGAAAATAAGATATTACCGGGAATGGCCCCGGACCGTCGGGGATGTATATCCTCACCGGGATATTATCTTGTTCAATTACCGTATTAATTACTTGCGCTACCGATGTAGGGTTTTCATTTTTCGGAGCCAGTTTCATCATTTCCCGGGTTTGTTTTGCCGGGAAACGGTTAAGTTTATCGTAGCCATGCTCGCGGGCATAGGCAATAGTTTGCAATACTTCTTTTGAAAGTGCCATTTTTTAAAAATTAAAAGGTTGATAGTTTCGTTAAAGATCAATTAAACAGGACAGGATAATCGGTATAGCCTTTTGCACCGGGAGTATACAATGTCGAAAAATCAGGTGCATTCAGTTCGGTATCGTTAGCTATACGTTGCTCCAGGTCGGGGTTAGCCAAAAATGGTCTGCCAAATGCTATAAGGTCTGCGTCGCCGCCATTTAGTTCGGTCTCGGCCTTTTCGGGTGTAAAGGTGTTACAATAAATCAGCGTACCTTCAAATTCCGTGCGGATGGCCAGTAATGTCTCCTTCGGTGTTTGCTGGTTAAGGCTGATGTGTACATAGGCCAGCCCGATGCGGTTAAATTCCCTGGCCAGGTGGATGTATGTTTCCTGCACTGTATCGGCATCATAAGCCTGCAAATCGCCTAGTGTTGAGTTTGGCGATATACGCACCCCCGTTTTGTTCTTTCCGATTGCATCCGCAACCTGTTGCGCAATTTCTAAAGCAAATCTCGCCCTGTTTTCAATGCTGCCACCGTAGTTGTCTGTGCGGTTATTCACATTGGGGTTTAGGAATTGCTCAATAAGGTATCCGTTTGCAGCATGAAGTTCCACCCCGTCAAAACCTGCTTCTATTGCATTTTTCGCAGCGGTAACGTAACCTGCTATAACATCTTTAACACCTTGTTCGGTAAGCGCAACAGGAGCCGAGTGATCCTGCATTCCTGCGGTATCGGTGAATATCTGCCCGGCGGCCGGTATTGCTGAGGGGCCAACCAATTGCACGCCCGCAGGCAGGTTATCCTGGTGGCCAACACGGCCGGTATGCATTAACTGGAGGAATATTTTAGTTTGATTTTTGTGTACCGCCGAAGTAACGGTTTTCCAGCCCTCAATTTGTGCGGTCGAAAAAACACCGGGGATGCGTGCATAACCCAGGGCCTCGGGTGCTGGTGCCGTTCCTTCGGTTATAATCAACCCCGCGCCACGGCGCTGGCTGTAATATTCAGCAACCAGGGCATTCGGTATGTTGTTGATAGCACGGCTGCGTGTCATTGGCGCCATTACCAAATGATTTTTTAAATTCAGCGCTTCGCTTGTATATGGCATTAGTAGCTTTTTCATATCGTTTTTTTGTTTTTAAATGATATGTCAAAGTTGCGGAGACCACGAAGCTTAAAATAGCGCTCTGCGCCCGAAAAATAGTCCTATCCGCCGGATGCATATTTTTTGGGCTTTTGCTGATGGTGCCGTTCAAATAAACGGCTAAAATGGCTCAGGTTGCTGAAACCAAGCTGGTAGCCAGCTTCGCTAACGGAGTAATTTTTGTATTTGAGCAAGTAGGCTGCTTCTTCCATCCGGGCGGTTTGGTAATAATTATAAATACTATCCCCAAACACCTGCCTGAATAAATCCTTCATTTTGGTTTCGCTCATGCCGCCTAGTTTAGCCAAGTCGGGAAGAATTGGCGGCTGGCTTAAATTGCTCAGCACGGCCGTCCTTATAGCGAAAAGTTTTTCAACATCGGCCTTGTTAACCGGGCTATGCAGTGCCGCGTGCCTGTTGCATAATTTATCAAACACGTAATACAGCAAACTTTCAACCCTTACCCGGTAATAAAAACTTGTTAACGGATTGCCTGCTTGTGGTTCTGAAAGCTGTTTGAGTGCTATTTGCGCCTCGGGCCCCATGCTTTCATAAAACAGGAACGATCCTTTGGGGTTAGTAATGGCCTCCACCAGCGGGTCGGGCCGGTTTAAGCTCAGCATGGCATCGAGGCGTGCGGCGCTGAGCCCGACTACCGTAAAATAAACCTCGGTATTTGCGGGAAAAGTGATGACCGAATCCAGGTTGTTTGAGGCAATCTGTATAGCCATATCATTGTAGCGGGTAAATTGCTGCCGGGGCTGATTACCTGTAACCAGGGTTACCGGTTCGTCGTTGCTGTAAAAAATAATGCTGATAAAACTCGCGGGGTCTTTTGAGCCAATACGCTTTAAAATAAGGTCTTGCTTTAGCGTGTAACGGTGGATAAGTAGCCTGAAATCATCATTAAGCACAACCCTGCGGACGAAACCCGCGCCCAGTGCCGCCGGAATTTGCAGTTCATTATCTACCACCTGCACCTTAAGCGCGTTGGCAAACAAAGCCATAAAATCAAGCTGCGGCTGGGTGACAAATTCAATAAGCATACATCAAATATTGTGGTAAATATGCTTATTATAAGTCGATTTATCTATATTACAATATCGCCGCCAGTAGTAACAAGAAAAGCCCCGGCAAATGCCAGGGCTCTCGTATTTTAATTGTAGTTTATTGCTTAATTAGTCGTGGCCATGTCCGTGACCCTTGTCGTGGCCTTCGCCCTTGTCGTGGCCTTTGCCATGCCCTTCGCCCCCGTCGCGCCCATTATCCCTGTCACCATGTTCACGCTGGCCATAATGGTTGCCATTATCATGCCAGTGGTTGCGGTAACGTGCATCGCGGCTGTCGCGGATTATTACCTGGTCCCTGCGGCCCCTGTAGGTTGCATACCTGGTACGGTAAACATCGTGACGCTCCCATGGGTTACGCTCATTTACCACTACTTTGTAGCCATGGTAACGGTCGTAGCTGCGGTACTTTACAGGTAAGTATGTGCGGTGCACCCAAACGTTGTTTTCCATGTAAACATAGCGGTGTGAAGGTACATCGTAGTAAGTGTCGATATCCGGCATATAGTAATAATCGGCATGATCATAGCCTACCGGCCCCCAATCAGGCTGGCTGCCTATATTCAATCCTAAACTAACGCTAACCTGTGCGCTGGCTGTTTTTATTGATAAGCAGCCAAATATTATTGCTGCTATTAAAATTAACTTTTTCATAATAATATCCTTGTTTAAAATGATAGACAGTTATTATCGCTAATAGTTTAGTTTATTTTTTTTATATTTTAATATCAATCTGTATGTCAGTATGTTTGCTTGCTGCCATTGCCAATAAACCCAGTCAAAGTGCGCCGGATGCTATTCATAAACAGGCTTGCCCAGTAACTTCGAGCACAACGCCACGGCGCTTGCAAAAGCATCTTCATGAAAGCCATATTTAAAATAACTACCACAAAAATAAACAGGGCCGCTTTGGTTTAGTGTTTGTAATTCGGCCTGCGCATTTATAGCGGGCACATCAAACAGGGGATGCTCGTAATCCAGCTCTTTTATTATTTTGCTTTCATCGAGGCCGTCGTGCGGGTTTATCGACACAAAATAATCCCTTCTGTTGGATACGCCCTGCAGCCTGTTCATCCAGTAAATGGTGGTGGGGCTCAGCTTACCATCCTGCATTTTTATGCTGTAGTTCCAGCTGCTCCAGGCCAGCTTTGTTTTGGGCATAATGCTTTTATCCGTGTGCAATACTGCTTTATTGTATTGATATTTAAAGTTCGATAACAGCCGTTGCTCTTCATCGGTTGGGTTGCCGAGCATCGCCAAAGCCTGGTCGCCGTGGCTGGCGATAATTACCCGGTCAAACGTTTCGTGCGAACCATCTGATGCATGTACTGTAACCTTTCCGTCTTCGGGGGTTACCGTTACGGCTTTGCGGTTAACGCGTATTTTATCTTTAAAGGGCTTTATCAAAATTTCGCGGTAGGCCTGGCTGCCTTTTTCCAAAGTGTACCATTGGTGCTGGGTATCCAACCCTAAAAAGCCGTGATTCAAAAAAAAGCGGATCAGCGTTACCGCCGGGAAATCCAGCATCTGCTCCATCGGCGTCGACCATACGGCCGAGCTCATGGGCACCAGGTATTTCCACAGCATATCCTCGCCGAAGTTAAATTCCTTAATATATTCTCCTATCGAATAATTGGCATATTTAGGGTCGTCCAGTATCTTAACGCTTTCTTTATTAAAGCGGCCAATTTGCTGCAGCATTTTTATATACCGAAGGTTAAAAATATTTTTCCGCTGCGCAAACAGGTGGTTAATACTCGACCCGCTATATTCCAGCCCGCTCGGCATATGTTGCACACTGAACGACATGTCTGTTTTTTTTACCGGCGCTTTTATCTCATCAAACAGCTTGCAGAGATTGGGGTAGGTGTTAAAGTTAAACACCATAAAACCGGTATCAATATAAACCGGCTTGCCGTCCTCATCAACCGTAACAGTATTGGTATGCCCGCCCACGTAGTCGTTCTGCTCATAAATGGTTAAATCCGTGCCTTTATGTAAAAAATGCGCACAGCCCATTCCGGCAATGCCGGTTCCTATTATAGCTGTCTTTTGCGTTATATCCATTATTTCTGCACTATTTCAGGGCCCTCTTTACTAGGTCGGAGGAATCGCCCTGTGTAACTGTTTTCAAAAACGCCTCCACCGCATAAGTGGACAATTGCCCGCCCGGCCCATTCAAATTATAATCAAATCCATGGGTTGCCCAGGGCAGTTTCAGCCAATAATGTTTAATGCCGTTTTGGGTCAATTTTAAATCGAGCCGGTGGCTGTGCTCCGGCGAAACCAGCACATCGTTATCGCCATGAATAATAAGCGTTGGAACGGATTGCCTGTTCACAAATTCCAAAGGCGAGCAGGCTGCATATTTCTGCGGAACTTTGCTATAGGTGCCGCCAATATACTGCTCCATAACCTTCCGCGAATCCATAATTAACGGGTTCGACGGAACGGAGTATCCCCAAACCATATCTGCCGGACCGTAGAAATCAACCACGCCTTTTATAGCGGGCTCGTGCAGGGTATAAGCCGCAAGCAAGGCAATCTGCGCCCCTGCCGAGCGGCCTATTAATATAAAATTATTGGTGTCGATGTGCAGCTCGTCCGCATGCTGCCGCAGGTAAGTGATTGATGCCTGTATATCTTCAACCGGTGCCGGTGTTTGCCATTTTGGCGCCATGCGATAGTTTATTGAGGCTACATTGTAGCCCCTCACCGCAAGATAACTATTCAGCTCCGGCAGTTGCCGGCTGTCGCCGCCCGCCCAAGAGCCGCCGTGAACTACGATAACGCACGGTCGTTTAACGTTTTCATTTTCAACCTCGTCCATATTAGGGATAAGTCGCGAACCCTCCGGCAAATGTGCATGATAGAAATCCAGTTTCAGCGAGGTGTCTTTATATTTTACGTATTCGTAGGTGCGATAAGGCAAAATGGTTTTTAAATAACCCTGGTCCGATATGCTGAACAACTTTGCAAAACTAAAAGGCGTATTATTTTCAACGTTGCCGTTAAAAACCTTTGCCATATCTGCTTTTATATCCTTAGCTATGATATAAGCCCTGGCTATTGGCGACAAATAAATTGCCAAAGCAATCAACCCTAAAACCGTTCCGGCAAGCTGGTATTTTTGTATCCAGATGCCAATTACCAGCATAAATGTGGTTATCCCTGCAAACAGTAAAGGGAATTCTGTTACCGCGATTGCCAGCAGCCACAAATGATATTCGGGAGCCCTGAATATGCAAAGCAGCGAAATAAGGAACAGGATAAGAATAAGGTAAAATCTAATCATATGTTTTTTTTGTAGAGACACTATAATTTGTGTCTCTTTCGAATTATGCATTAATTCCTATTTACGCCACAAAGTTCAGAGACGCAAATATTGCGCCTCTACGATTGGCACGTTTTATGAAACAAATAATGGCTCACAATCCATTCATTGCCGTTATTATAATTCCAAAGCTCGGCGCAGGCCATATAAAATATACGCCAGTAAACCCACCATTTTACGGCCTGGTCTTTACCATAGGTTTCTTCAAATAACGGCATAATTTCAGCTTTGTGGTTGTCCATATTTTTCAGCCATGCTTCGGCAGTTTTGCCATAATGGGTGCCGTTTACGTGCCAGTGCTGTTCAACCATCAAATCATCGTTAAAATAAAGTAACAGGTCGTCGCTGGGCATAATGCCGCCGGTAAAAAAGTATTTGCTCATCCAGTCGGTATCGTCAATTACTTCAAAGAGGTACGCATATTCTTTATGGGTAAAAATATGAATAAACAGCTTACCATCCGGTTTCAGGCACGATGCTACCTTCTTCATCAACAGCGTATAATTGCGCATGTGCTCAAACATCTCCACAGAGACCACCCGGTCAAACTGACCATCAATTTTAAAGGTATTCATATCAGCAGTAATAACCACCAAATTGGTAATGCCACGCAATTTTGCCTGCTCATCAATATGAAGTTTTTGCGTACGCGAATTGGAGACAACCTTAAACGTGCTCTCCGGATATTTTGCTGCCATATAAAGCGACAACGAGCCCCAGCCGCAACCCAGTTCCAGCACATTTTGGCCGTTTTTTAGTTCGGCGCGCTGGCAGGTAAGCTCCAGCATATCGTCTTCAGCCTGGTCCAAACTGGTTACGCCGGGCTTGTAGTAACAACTCGAATATTTTAAGTTTTTGCCCAGGCAGTACTGATAAAATTTGGTCGGAACCTCGTAATGCTGCTGGTTGGCATCAACTGTGTTAACTGCTATGGGTGATGCTTTTAGCTTGTCAATCAAGGTCATCAGGTGTGCCTGCTGCGCTTCAACATCGCCCTTATTCTCGTCGGCCAGCCGTTGCTTTAGTAAATTACGAATGCCCTGCCTCAGCAAAAAATCAGGGACTTTATTTTGTTCAATCAGTTTATCGTACCACATGTATCAGGGTTGGCAAAGGCCGGCTTGTTTATTTGTTATGGAGTTTACGTTTTTTTATTGATGACGGATTGTGAGGACTGATTTTTTTAGAGCAGTGGGGAATAGAATCAAGAAGTCAAGATGCAAGAATCAAGATAAAAGACCCAATTATTAAATTTACCTGCCAATGTGGTTTTTCGTCTTGTCTCTTGATTTCTTGACTCTTGTATCTTATTTCCTGAACCACGGCACAAACACACTCACCTTTTCCTGGTACCTTTTAAATGCTTCCCCTTTCGACCGCAGGGACTGCTGCTCTGTCGTTGGTATGCCGGTAACCTTCGTAAGCAAATACAATATAATCGCCGGGCTTATAACTGCCAGGTAACCATACGGCGAACCCAACGCAAATACAAAATACGATACCCACATCAGCCACTCAAAAAAATAATTGGGGTGCCGCGAATAACCCCACAGGCCAGTATCGCACACTTTGCCTTTGTTCGCCGGGTCTTTTTTAAATGCGGCTAGTTGCCCATCGGCAGTTGCTTCGCCAATTACGCTTATCAGCCATATAATCGCGCCGGCATATTCAAATGGTGACAGTTCAGCACTGGTATTCATCGCGCTGATAAAGAATGGTATGGCCAGCAGCACGTTTGATGCCGCCTGCATCTGGAAAAAACCCGCCATTTTTGCCTCGGCGTTTGCCCCCCACTCTTTGCGGATTTGAGCATACCGAGGCTCTTCGTCGTGCAGATGTTTTAGCACCCTTACCGCCAAATGTGTGCCTAGCCTTACACCCGCAATTATCACCATGCTGCATAAAAGTATTTTGCGTGTTTCAAACCCCGGCGCCAGCAACAACAATATGATGGCGATAACCGGGAAATTATACGACCAGAAAATATCGACCACGCCGGCATTTTTTATCTTATACGACCACAGCCATACAAGAAACATAATTACGCAACAGGCTGCTAAACTATAGAGGGCCAGCGCCCATACTGAGTGATTATCCATTTTGCTTACTAAAAAATTCTTTCAATCCATCGTTCGGTTTAAGCCTAAATAGTTGTATCAGCACATAAGCACAGGTGGCTATGCTGCCTAAAGCTACCAATAATATAAGCCAGATGATAATGAGTACCACACTTTTCTCTTTGCAGCAAACCCATAAAAAAATAGCAGCTACATTGGCATAAAAATCCCAAAGGGTGGCCCGCATCCACGGGATGCCGCCTAAAAAATCCCATTCTTTAAAAAGATTGCTGTGGATGCTGGTATTTATCACCTGGTAGCACATCCACACAAAGAGGAGGCTGAAGAAGATTTTGAGGGTGGTTATCATTTAGTTCATGGTTGGTGGTTCATAGTTCATAGCCGGAAAGTAGTATAGCGTAAGTTAATAGTTAATGGCCGCAAAATGTTATTAATAGCGATTAGTTAATAGGCGATTGAAACCATTGAGCTATGAACAGCTGAAGCTACAGGGGCATTAGCAATGGCCGTGCTGCCGCCATGAACTATGAACCATCAACTATGAACTACTTTACTTATGCCCCCTCACAAATGCCAGTGCGTCATCCGCATGCTTTTTCCCCTGCATAATGGCGGTATACGTAAACGCTATTTTTCCATCCTTATCAACCACAAATGTTTGCCGGCCGGTCATAAACATTTTGTTTTTCACCCCGAATTTATGGTAAACCATATTATCAGGGTCGCTCAATAAAATAAAAGGCAGTTTGTAGTGGTCGGTAAAATTTTTGTGGCTCTCAACAGTACCAGCATTTATGCCGATGACTTTCGCCCCGGCTTTGGTAAAATCGTTGAAGCTATCCCTGAACTGGCAGGCCTCTTTAGTGCAAACCATGCTTTCATCTTTGGGATAAAAGTAAATCACTAAAAAGTTTTTGCCAACATAATCGGCACTTTTAAATGGTTTGCCATTTTGGTCGGTTAATGCAAATGCGGGCATTTTATCGCCAACGGCTAATTCTTTTTGTTCCGCCTGGGCATGGGCTTTGCCCAATGTTGTCAGAGAAAGTATTGCGGCTAATATCAAAATATAGGTGACGTTAAATCTCATACAGTAACTTACGATGAATTAGGGTTGAGGCGATTTATTAATTGAAAATTATTTGGCACGGGCTTAAAAAAAACGCCGGCCCGTGCGATACCTTTCCCTTTTTTAAGTGAAAGGAGGAGGATAGGGTAAAAACGGCGCTATGCGTACAACATACGAAAATAAATCCTATTTTTAAACAAACCAATTATCATGAAGAAATTTGCCGCTTGTTTAACCATCCTTGCAGGGTTTGTAATCACTTCGTTTGCTCAGGATACCACCAAAACCCAGTCAGGCAGCTGGCAAATAATTACTGCGCAGGGCGCACCTGCCAATCGCGAAGATTGCGGCTTTGTTGAGGTTAACAAGCTCTTTTACCTCCTCGGTGGCCGCGGCATTAAAACGGTTGATGTATTTGACCCCAAAACAAATATTTGGACGCACAAGGGCAATACGCCGTTCGAGATACACCATTTCCAGGCGGTGGCCTATAAAAATAAGATTTACGTGATTGGCGGCATGACCGGCGCTTACCCGCACGAAACACCGCTGGCAAATATTTATATCTACAATCCCCAAACTGACGAATGGCAAAAAGGCCCCGCTATGCCTGCCGGCCGATTGCGCGGCGGCGGCGGCACGGTTGTTTATAAAAATAAATTTTGCTTAGTCGGCGGTATACAGGATGGTCACTACGATGGTACCGTGACCTGGATGGACGAGTTTGACCCCGAAACCGGCACCTGGCGCACCATGCCCGACGCCCCCCGTGGCCGCGACCATGCGCATGCAGTCATAATCGGCAGTAAATTATATTTTGCAGCAGGCAGGCGTACATCGGTTAAAACAAACGAACTTTTAAAACTCACCATCCCCGAAGTAGATTTTTTTGATTTTAAAACAAATCAGTGGTCAACCCTGCCATTAACCCAAAACCTGCCTACGTTACGGGGCGGCGGCACAGCAGTAGCCTTTAAAAACCAGGTGGTTGTTATGGGCGGCGAAAGCAGCACGCAGGTACCGTCGCACAACGAGGTAGACGCCTTTGACACCAAAACGGGTATGTGGACAAAACTCCCTCACCTGGCAGCCGGCCGGCACGATATGCAGGCCATTGTCTACAAAAACAAAATATACATAGCAGTGGGCGCACCTAACCGCGGTGGCGGTAACGACCTTAACTCCATCGAAGTTTTTACCCAATAAAAGAAGAATACGAATTCTCATTAATTGAACGAATAAATTATTTTAAAATTCGTGAAATTCGACTTTTTCGTGAAAATTCGTGTTAAATAAAAAAGCCGGGCGTAATTAAACTACCCGGCCTGAGTTGATTGATTATAAAAGATTTTTAAACTAAGTTGCTCTTAATGTAATTGATGCTGGTAGTAATGCTATCGTAAGGGTTGCCAGGGCAAACATCCTGCTCAACAAAGAAATATTTTAAGCCGGCCTTTTTGGCATGCTTAAATATATTTTTAAAGTCGATAACGCCGTTACCTACCTCAGTAAAATTCCGTTTTTCGGTTTTATCCATATCCTTAACGTGCCATAGCGGGAAACGGCCCGGATGCTCATTTATAAGCTTAATTGGGTCCTGGTTGGCTTTGGTTACCCAGTAAAGGTCCATTTCCATTTTAACCAGGTCCTTGTCGGTAGCTTCCAATAAGGCTTCGTAAGGATATTTGCCGTCTTCCTGTATAAATTCAAAATCGTGGTTGTGGTAACAAAGCTGTATGCCGGCTTTTTTGCATATCTCGCCTGCCGTATTTAAGTCGCCGGCTATTTTTTTGTAATGGTCGATCTTACCGCGCTCAACCGGCGATAGCCAGGCGCAAACCATATATTTTACACCAACGGTGGCAGCATCGTCAACCGCTTTTTGCCAGTCGTTTAATATAGTGCCTTTCATATCCTTGCTGTCTTCGCCTAAGCGATAGTGGCTGCTCGGCATAATCAATCCGTTTGATTTTAAAAGCGCAGAAAATTTAGCCGAATCCATCCCGTAGAATTTTTCGCTGCCCGTATAGGTAGCGCCTTCAACAGAGGTATAACCTATTTGTGCAACCTTGGCTAAAGCGGCAACAGGGTCGGCGCCCATAGCATCCCTAACGGTGTATAATTGCAGGCCGATATACTTTTTGTCGTAGGCAAACAGTTGTGGGGCTACTAATAACCCGGCAGATAGCACAGCCGAAGTTTTAAGAAACGATCTCCTGGTAGTCATTGATTTAATTATTGGTGATGGTAAATATAGTGTAAGTTTGACACATTCAAAATTTTTTTAGTGATTAGTGTCCGGAGGTTAGAGATTAGGTTTGAAAAAAGGTTTAATTGTTTAGTCCGAAAGTCGGAAAAGTCCGGAAGTCCGAAAGGAGAATAGCCCGCCACTAAACTAATCCCCAGCCGCTAATCTCCAATCAACTAAAATTACAAACCAACAACAATATTTTATATAAACTTGTAGTTTCAAAAATACGATTAAGTCTATAGTTTTAGGGAAAGATTTGATTTATCTTTAAAAACCTTTACAATAGCATTTGAGCGCAACCAATTATTAATGACAAATGACCAATGACGAATTTTACCGGCAATTATTTGATAAGCACGACAGAACCGAGGCCGTGGCATCAAACAGAGAAATTGCTGCCTGGGCGCTGCAGGTAATCCGGTTGCTGTTTCCGGAGCAGTCCAAACAGGAGTTTCATACAGTAAACGAACTAAAGGATGAGTTTAAAAAGCTGCGGAACGAACTTTGCCTGATAATGGACGCCACCAAAGCCTGCGAAAGCTGCGACAGCGACCAACTGTCGAAGTCGGTTTTTGAACAGCTGCCCAGGATATACCGCCTGCTGAATACCGATATACAGGAAATTTTTGAAGGCGACCCTGCCGCGCGGACCGAATTTGAGGTGATACGTACGTATCCCGGTTTTTTTGCGATATCATTTTACCGGCTGGCCCACGTGTTGTATCAGCATGATGTACCGTTGCTGCCAAGGATACTAACCGAATATGCCCACTCAAAAACCGGTATTGATATTCACCCGGCAGCGCAGATAGATGAATATTTTCACATCGACCATGGCACGGGCATTGTAATTGGTGAAAGCTGTGTGATTGGTAAGCACGTTAAGCTTTACCAGGGCGTTACGCTGGGAGCATTAAGCGTATCTAAAAACATGGCCTTTACCAAGCGCCACCCAACTGTTGAGGATTACGTAGTGATATACTCCGGCGCGACCATACTGGGCGGCGAAACTGTAATAGGGCACCACAGCACTATCGGCGGAAATGTTTGGCTTACCAAAAGTGTGGATCCAAACTCGACGGTTTACCATAAACCGGCGTTAATTGTCCTCAATAAAAATAAAGATTAAACCCCATGGCTGGAATAATTGATTTAATTGGCAACACGCCAATGGCCGAAATAAAAAGGTTAAACCCGAACAACAACGTACGCATTTTTGCCAAGCTGGAAGGGAACAATCCCGGCGGCAGCGTGAAGGACAGGGCGGCACTTAATATGATACGCAGTGCCCTTGAGCGCGGCGACATAAACAAAGGTACTAAACTTGTTGAAGCCACAAGTGGCAACACAGGTATTGCCCTGGCCATGATTGCCAGTATGTACGGACTGGAAATTGAGCTGGTAATGCCCTCAAACTCCACCCGCGAACGTACGCTAACCATGGAAGCATTCGGTGCTAAGGTAACCCTGCTTGAGGGTATTGAAATCTGCCGCGATTATGCAGAAGAAAAAGGCGCTACCGACGGATACTTTTTACTGAACCAATTTGCCAACCCCGATAATTACGAGGCCCACTACAAAACCACCGGCCCCGAAATTTGGCGCGATACCAAAGGCCAAATCACTCATTTTGTGAGCGCAATGGGTACCACCGGCACCATTATGGGTAACTCGAGATATTTTAAAGAGAAAAACCCCGACATACAAATTGTAGGCTGCCAACCAACCGAAGGCTCATCAATCCCCGGCATACGCCGATGGCCGGTTGAATACCTGCCAAAAATATTTGAACCCGAACGGGTGGATAGGGTGCTGGATATATCCGAGGCAGAATCCGTCCAAATGAGCCGTCGCCTGGCCCGCGAAGAAGGTATTTTTGCCGGCATGAGCAGCGGCGGTGCAATGGCAGCAGCCATAAAAGTTGCGCAGGAACTTACCGAAGGCACCATCGTATTTATTTGCTGTGACAGGGGCGACCGGTATTTGAGCAGTGAATTGTTTGGGTAGCCTGTGTCTCACCGATTTCGTTTTTTTTATAGATTTGAGGATACAATCTTTATAAATGAACGAGGAGTCGCCAGATGTTGGTCCGCGGGAAGCTATCTATTATGCCTTTTACACGTTGGCCTTCGTTGTTTCAATTTACGGGGGAATTGATGGCGGATTTACCGGCACTCATACCCCGCCTTTACCATTTGCGGTTGAAATATTTACGTTACCTATTGGACTTATTTTATTTATTGTCGACGCACGCATGTGGCGATCAACAGCGGTTCATAAAATTGGACTGGCGGCTAATGGTTTTATTATGGCGGTGGTTTTATTTTTAGCATTTGCCAATATCCGCTAACAGTGCAATGTATCTAAACCTTAGTAAAATAAGTTCGAACAATCTTCCCGGCTGCCTGTTAACCATTAACATAAAATCAAATAATTATGCAATGGTTTGGCGGACGCGAAAGCGATAATGTTGAAGAAGGCAGCAGCAGTGGCGGCGGCGGTCGCGGGCTATTTTTTGGCGGCGGGATCATCGGGTTTATAGGCTTGCTGATCTACCTTTTTACCGGCATCAACCCTGCACAGCTATTAAATGGCGGCAGCAACGGTGACAGCACGCAACAGCAAAATACCCGCGTTACCGGAGGACGTGAAGGGATGCAGAAGAAATTCTCGCGCGTAATTTTGGCGGGTACAGAGGATGTCTGGACGGAGATATTCAGCAGCATGGGCCAAACTTACACCAGGCCAACCCTGCACCTTTACAGCGAAGGCGTTGATGCTGCGGGCTGTGGTTTCGCCAGCTCGGCAACAGGGCCGTTTTATTGCCCCGCCGACCGTAAAGTTTATCTCGACACCTCATTTTTTACCGAAATGCAGCGGCGTTTTCATGCCCCCGGCGAGTTTGCTGCGGCCTATGTAATTGCGCACGAGGTTGGCCACCACGTACAAAACCTGTTGGGCGTATCACAAAAAATGGACCAGGCACGCCAAAGCATGGGTAAAAAGGAATACAACAAGCTATCCGTAAAACTGGAATTGCAGGCCGATTTTTATGCCGGCATTTGGGCACATTACCAGGCAAAAAATCAAAGCGGCATTGTCATCAACCGCGCCGATATCGACTCGGCCCTGACCGCCGCCCACGCCATTGGCGATGACCGCCTGCAACAGCAATACCAGGGCCATGTTGAGCCTGACAGCTTCACCCACGGCACATCTGCCCAGCGCGCCTATTGGTTTAAAAAAGGTTTTGATACGGGTGATATTAAACAGGGGAATACTTTTGCGGCAGGGGAATTGGACGAGAACTAGTATTTCACGTCATTGCCATTTGTCTGAACCATGATTCGCATGATTAAAGGATTAGAAAGGCATCAGGAAATCTTTTAATCAGGTAACCGGCGCAGCCCTCTTGAACGCCATTAAAAAATAGACAACTGGTGAAAAATCAAGGTCCTATTTTATCACCCTCGCTGCAACGCCCTTATTAGTAATCTTCACAGGCAAAATCATCCCGTTTTT
This sequence comes from Mucilaginibacter sp., assembly GCA_040003105.1. Classification (GTDB taxonomy): domain Bacteria; phylum Bacteroidota; class Bacteroidia; order Sphingobacteriales; family Sphingobacteriaceae; genus Mucilaginibacter. The sequence goes on from JBDUDE010000712.1 coordinate 17,567, forward strand.
ATCAAAATACATTTTGTCGATACAGGTAACGCGATGATTGCCATCTGTTTCGCCAAGCGGGCGGCGGTGATAAACAATGTACCATTCATTGGTACCCGGCACATTCAGCACCGAGTGGTGCCCTGCGCCGGTGGCAATATTTACATCCTGCTTTAATATCGTAGCAATCCGCTTAAACGGACCAAGAGGCGTATTGCCAATGGCATAAGCCACGCGGTAGTCAGGGCCTGTCCAGCCGCCTTCGCTCCACATTAAATAGTATTTACCTTTGCGTTTAAACATCACCGGGCCCTCCACGTAATCCTTGGGAGTAATACGCTTAAATGTTTCACCATCCTTAAACGGTATGAAACCTGTAAAATCTTTATTCAGCTTCGCGATGTTGCATTGTCCCCACCCGCCGTAAATAATATAGTACTGCCCGTCATCGTCTTTATAAACAAACTGGTCGATAGGCTGGGCCTTGTTATAAATTTTGCCGATAAGCGGCTTTCCCAGGTAATCTTTAAACGGTCCACCGGGGTTATCAGACACGGCAACACCAATACCGCCAATTTCTTTCTGGTCGTCATGAATATCATTAGCGCCGAAAAACAGGTAATACTTGCCATCTTTTTCGGTTACAGCCGGCGCCCAAAGTGCACGCTTTACCCATTTAACGGAACTGCTGTCAACAATCCGGGGGTGTTTGGTCCAGTGAACCAAATCGGTAGAGGAAAAGGCATCCATAAACACCTGCTCATCATATTTTGCCGAGTAGGTTGGGTAAACCCAGTATGTTTTATCAAAAATCTTTGCTTCCGGGTCGGCGTACCAGCCCTGGGCTATCGGGTTGCCCGATGTTTCTTTCTTTTGTGCTAACGCGATGCCGCATTGGGCAATCAAAAGGACGAGAAGGAGTTTTTTTGGTGTTGTCATAGAACAAGGCACTTTATTTTTTTCGCGCCCTCTTTGCGAAGCAGAGAGGGCAGGTCGAGCGAAGCAATGACCGGGTGAGTCGATATACGAGCGATGTTAACGCTAATGCATTTTCGCCAATGCACTGGCGTAAACGCATGGCGGAGAGGACTCACCCCGACCTCGCTTCGCTGGTCGACCCTCTCTATCGCAAGCGATAAAGAGGGTGAGCTACAATTTAACTTTTTCCCCTCGGTTTCCCCTTATTCCCCCAGCGCCGTTGCGGCGGGCGTTTGTTAGGGCCATGTTCCGGCTGCTTAGCCTGTTCTATCGACCTTAGTTCATCCGGCACATCAATCAAACGGATAGGTTTTTCTATCAGTTGCTCAATATTTTTCAGCTTGCGTTCGTCGCGATGATTTACAAAGGTGATGGCTGTGCCCGTAGTTTCAGCGCGGGCTGTACGGCCAATGCGGTGAATATAATCCTCCGGATCGCCGGGCACATCGTAGTTGATAACCAGGTCGATGCCTTCCACATCAATACCGCGCGAAAGGGCGTCGGTACCAATAATAACCGGCAATTGCTTGTTTTTAAAGGCCAGCAAAATTTCCTCGCGTTCTTTCTGCTCCAAATCCGAGTGGAAGGCGCTGGCGTTTAGTTTAGCCTGTTTCAACTCGCGGGTAAGCGACTTTACAATCTCCTTCCTCGAGCAAAAAATAATGGTGCTGGCATACGAACCGTTTTTGAGCAGCAATTGCAGCAAAGGCGTTTTCTGCGCATCGTGCACTCGGTATATCTGTTGGTCGATGCCCACTGCAGGTTGCGACAGCGCGATGTTTACCTGCTCGGGGTCGTTCAAAATCTTTTTGGCCAGCGTACGTATGCGCCCCGGCATGGTAGCCGAAAACAGCAGCGTCTGCCGCTCTTTGGGCAAATAGCTGATGATGCGCATAATATCGTCCGAAAAACCCATGTCGAGCATGCGGTCGGCTTCGTCCAAAATTAAGTTGGTGCAGTGGTTAAGCTTTAACACGCCCGAAGTTAGGTGCGCAATAAGCCGGCCCGGCGTGGCGATAATGATATTTACATTGGCCTGTATACCTCGGCGCTGCTGCTCGTAAGCGCTGCCATCACCACCGCCAAAAACGGCTATCGAGCTGGTGCCTGTAAAATAGGCGAGGCCTTCAACCTGTTGGTCAATTTGCTGGGCAAGCTCGCGTGTTGGCGCCAGGATAAGCGTGCTGGTATGATGCCGGTTGGTCTTGCCAATTTTGTCCAGTATGGGCAACAGGTAGGCGCCGGTTTTACCCGTACCCGTTTGTGCGCAGGCAATAATATCCCGTCCCGCGGCTATAATGGGGATGGCCATCGCTTGTATTGGTGTGGGAGTGGTGAACCCCATGCTCTCGATGCCTTCGAATAAATCGTTATTAAAATTGAATTCCTTGAATGTCACTATACTTTGTAGGTGATGAAAGGAGGCAAGGTAGCAAAAATTTGTGTTATAACCTTAAACGTTAAAAAAGGCAGCCTATTGGTTGAACAAATTTCATTGTTAAATGACCATTTTCTTTCATTTGCGCTAAACTCAACCCCCAAATGAAAAAGCCCTTTCTTCTACTCGCCTTAGTCTTAACCAATATAATTACCCATGCCCAAACCCCATCCTCCATCACCCTCAAAGATTCCGCACGCATTTTTGGCAAAGACGTAATCTCCACCGGCGATTTTGTCTTTAATGCCTCGTTTACACCCGATGGCAACACGGTATTTTTCAGCAAGTCGACGATTAATTTTGGATATATTGG
>JBDUDE010000631.1:0-1810 GCA_040003105.1 Mucilaginibacter sp.
GTAAATGTGCAAACCAACCCAACTATGGCCAGTATGGCCAGCCCGGTATTTGCCTGGTGAAATATGGCAAACGGCACATATACAATAAAAGGCGCTATCAGCAGGGGGAACGATAAAATCCACTGGTTACCGCTCATGCCTTCCCAGTTAAATGCAGCGCCTTTTGATAAGTCCATCCGCTTATAATTACGATTGGCAAAAAACAGCACCATGGTGGTATTTACGCCGATGTTCCATAAATACATAATTACTTCAATCAACAGTGTCTTCCATCCAAAATAAACATAGGGGGTCGCCAGCAGTAAAAATACCGTTGATACCATGGTGAACAGCAGGTATTTGGCCTTCAAAAACTCGGCGAATTTCACTTTACTCACCAGTAGCCCGTCGAAATGCGAGGCTTGCCAGGCATACATAAACTGCCCGTAATTGATAATGAAAATACCCGTCATAAACATGCTCACAAACACTTTGTAGCCTTCCCCATTCATTTTTGGGTTAGGATAAAACATCAATCCGTAAAACATAAAAAACAGGCCCATAATTAAGGCCGAACGCGGACGCTTATTACGAATGATGAGTTTAAGCTCGTTAGCTGCCAAATCGCCAACGCTGCCAAAGCGGCTAAGGAAAGGGTATTCGGTACTGCTTTTATATTTTATTGCTTTGCGCGAGCCGAGCTCTTCCAGGTATAAGTTATCTTTTAAATATAAAAAGTTAAGATAATACATTACTGCACCAAGCAGCATGGGTATAACTGCCAAAAGCGGGTGCTTTATTAAGTTGCCAAAAAACAGGTACGAGAAATTACGGATTGAAATAATGTGCCAAACGAAATCGGACAGGCCAATAAGTATAATTACAGCTGCCGCAATTAAAAAAATCCAGCCGTTTACGTTGGCTTTTCTTTTTAAATAAAGGGCCAGGTAATTGTTAAACACCGAAAGTCCTGCTATAGAAACCACAAAGGCAAGCGCCACCAGGCCGCCCGAATCCGTCATGATTACTTTTAAAATAAAAGGCACAAACAGCAGGAAAGGCCACAGGTTAAATACCGAAAGCAGGGCGGTAAATGCCAGGTAACGCACCAGCGAATTACGCTTAACCGGTAGTTGCAAATAAGGCTGTACGCGCAACGTCGGTAAATCCTGTAGCTGCAGGCGCGTAAACAGGTCGCTTAAATAATACAGCAGTATTATACCACAGTAAGTAACTACAATATCGTTTTTGCCACCGGCGTGTGCCAGCAATTTATCCAGGCTAAAACCGATGACGCACACTATCAGCAACAGGTATAATATCAGCAAACCCATTACTATACGCACGGCAATGCTTTTGCCTGTATTTTTTGAGCGCCAAAAAGCTTTTAGTTCATGTCTGACAAAGGTTGCGGTCATCTTTGGTTCAATAATTATCCAACGGTAATATTACGCAAAAAAATGCTTGTTTAAATGACAGATAAACAGAATGGAATTTTAATATATATGCTCAACTGTCTAAAATCCCCCTTTAGGGGGTTAGTGGCTTAATACTTATATCTTTCGCCCCAAAGTTTTCTTAACTTTTCTTTGCTCTCATTTTCGCGGGCATTGTTGCCGGGTTCATAAAGTTTGGTGCCTTTAATGGCTTCGGGTAAAAAATCAAGGTCGGTAAAGTTGCCTTCGTAGCTGTGGGCGTATTTATAGTCTTTTCCGTAGCCAATATTTTTCATCAGCTTGGTTGGCGCATTGCGCAGGTGCAGCGGCACGGGCAGGTCGCCCATTTGTTTAACCATGGCAATAGCCGCGCCGATAGCTGTAGTGGCCGAATT
>JBDUDE010000889.1:0-1809 GCA_040003105.1 Mucilaginibacter sp.
CAATCAGCCTCAAAGATGGCGAGTTTGCTGTAGCCGCCAAGCCCGGCGACCTGGTTGTTTTTACCTTATTTGCCTATCAGCCGGATACAGTATTGATAACCGATATGCATGCCCGCGAAATTTTCATGACGCCAAAAACAACCATTTTGAACCAGGTAAATATTACCGATACTAACGGTCGCGCAGTTGCCAGCCCCAACGCCGTGCAGCCTTACGACCCGATGTTTCATGGTCAGCCCGTTGTTTACCAACGCGATCCAAAATTCCTTAAGCCCGTAGGCGGCATTATCATACGACTGCATTACTGGAAGAAAGACGAAAAGAGGAGACAAAAAGCTGCCCAAAGCGCAAAAGAGCGCGAAATAAGCGAACACATCAGTGTGATTTTTACCCCTTTAAATATAGGTAATTACGTGCCGCTAAAGGGTACGGATATGGATGATTTTTTGCTGCTTTATACACCAGACGTTAAAGAATATACCGACAAAAAATTTGCCCTGTTGCCTTACCTCAATGCCTGCTACCAAAATTGGCAAACCCTAACGCCTGAACAACGGAAAGCAGGGGAGATATTTGGGGGGAAAGAGTCGGAAAAGTCCGAAAGTCCGAAAAGTCAGTAAAGACCGAAAGTAGCCGTAATTGAGCAGTCCGAAAGTAGCCGTAATTGAGCAGTCCGAAAGTCCGAAAAGTCAGTAAAGACCGAAAGTAGCTGCAATTTAGTAGTCCTATCCATCTGCTTTTAAATCCGCGTCCGAAGCGTCTTTCGGACTTTTCCGACTTTTCGGACTCAAAAAATTACTTTTTCTTCAGACTATCCGCTTTCGCTTTCGCCCGGTCTTTAAAAAAACCTTTCAGGAAAAAGTTGTGCTGGGCGGCTTCAAGGTCATCGTTAAGTTTGATGGAACTTTGTTGCAGGTTGTTTAGCGTGCTGCGTATTTGTTCGGCGGCTTTGGGGTCGTTAAGTAACACACCTACAGCATTGTCCTTTTCATTTAGCTTATTGGTTACCTTGTTTAAATTGTCGGTTAGTGTTGAAGCATTTGTTGCGGCTTGTTGAAGCTGAGCGATGGAAGCTTTTATACGGCTGAAGACAACAGTATCGGTAAGCACCTTGTCGGCAAAGCCGCCTTTGGTGTTCATCTTTTTGCTGAACACATCCAGTTGGGCAGCAAGGCGGGCGGCCCCTTCAGTTGCTGTCTGCAGGTTTTTCATTGATTTGCGCAATTGCTCGCCCATCAGGCTGTCGGCTAGTAAAGTGCCTACGGTGCCTTTTCCCTGTAGTATTTTATGGCTCAATAATTTAAAATCACTGGTAATTGCCAGCAGGTTTTGATTATTGCTTTGCAGCGTTTTCATAATGTCGTCGGTCGAGGTGAGTTTCTCCGCTTGTAAAACGGCCCCATCTTCTACCTGCGGCGCCTGCGGACTGCCGCCATCGATAACTATCAGCTTGTTGCCGATAAATCCGTCGGAGCTTATACGCACGCCGGCATTGCGGTGAATATACTGCTGTACGTTTTGGTCAACCTTCATCAATACATCAACCTGCGATGTGCCCACAAATTTTATGCTGGTAATAGTGCCAACTTTTACGCCCGAAAACCAAACGTCGTTACCCTTTTTCAGGCCGGCAACATCATCAAATACGGCGCTTATATTTATGTTTTTGGCGAAACTTTTTTGTTGACCGCCCAGTGTAAATACGCCAATCATAAATATAATAAGGCCGAGGGATAAAAATATCCCAACCGTTATTGCCCTTCTATTGTCTGTTGCAGCCATAATATGTGCTATAAATATCTATTGTAT
>JBDUDE010000618.1:0-5986 GCA_040003105.1 Mucilaginibacter sp.
CGCTGCCAAACTATTTTGATTTGAACCGGGTACACGCAGAAGTAAAGTTGGTTGATAAGCTGATAAACAGCGAGGTCACCAAAACCGAACTGTTTATCCACGCCGATCCATGCCTGCCTGAATGCTGCCACTACTGCAGCATGCCCAATTGCCCCATACGCAGCGAAGCAAAAACCGAAGATATTATCTGGACGATGGATAAAATTATCCGCAATAAAAAACACTTTGAATAATGTACCCATTTAATATACGTGTTTACGGAATTTTAATTAACGACGCAGGCCAGGTGCTGATAAGTGATGAGCAGGAGTATGGCATGCGATTTACCAAGTTCCCCGGTGGCGGATTGGAGCCGGGAGAGGGTTTGATAGACGGCCTGAAAAGAGAATTTGTTGAAGAATGCAATTTGAACATTGAGGTGCTGCGCCACTTTTACACTACTGATTTTTACGTAAAATCGGCTTTTAACAATTCGCAGGTTATTAGTATTTACTACCTGATAAAAAATATCGAGCCTATAAATCTTGATATAAAAACAGTTGTGTTTGATTTTGACGGCGAGGGCAATACATTACAGGCATTTAGATGGGTAAAACTGACTGACTTGCACCTGGAAGATTTTATCTTCCCTACAGACAAACGTGTTGCTGAACTTTTAATTGAAACAATATGAGCCTGGTTGAACGCGATTTAAAAGTAATATGGCACCCATATACCCAAATGCAAACGGCACAGCCGCCGGTGCCAATTGTAAGGGGCGAAGGTGCCAACCTGTTTGATGAAAACGGCAAAAAATACATTGATGCCGTATCCTCATGGTGGGTAAACATCCATGGGCATGCGCACCCCTACATCGCCAAAAAAGTTGCCGAACAATTGCAAAAGCTGGAACACGTAATATTTGCCGGCTTTACGCATGAAGGGGCAGTTGAACTGGCCGAACGGTTGCTGCAATTACTGCCGGCAAATCAGAAAAAGGTATTTTATTCGGATAACGGCTCAACTGCCAACGAGGTAGCCATAAAAATGTGCCTGCAATATTGGCACAACAGGGGCGAGGCCCGTACCAAAATACTGGCCTTTAATAATGCCTATCATGGCGATACGTTCGGCGCTATGGCTGTTAGCGGCAGGAGTGCCTTTACCGCGGCATTTGACTCGTTATTATTTGAGGTTGAATTCATCGACCTACCCAACGAAGAAAACATCCAAAATCTCAAATCTCAAATCTCAAATCTCAAATCTTCCCTGGCTTGCTTTATATTCGAGCCATTGGTGCAGGGAGCAGGGGGGATGATTATGTATGAGGCAAAGCATTTAAGCCAACTGATGGCTCATTGTCGCCAGGAAAATGTGCTGATGATTGACGACGAAGTATTTACCGGTTTCGGCCGCACAGGTAGAAACTTTGCCTGCGATTATTTAACAGAACAGCCCGATATTATGTGTTTTTCTAAGGGCCTTACTGGCGGCACCATGGCGCTCGGTATAACCACCTGCAGCGCTCAGATATACGATGCATTTTTGTCCGACGACCGCCTGAAAACCCTTTTTCACGGGCACTCATTTACCGCTAACCCGGTAGCCTGCGCTGCCGCCCTGGCTAGTATGGATTTGTTTATCGACCCCTCAACCAAACAAAATATCGAAAGAATTGAACAAGCGCACACCCAATTCCTGCAAAAAATAAAAAGTCACCCTAAAATAAAAACCATACGCCAAACAGGAACCATACTTGCAATGGAATGGGAAACAGGGGGCAACACCTCGTATTTCAGTTCATTACGCGATACTTTGTACAATTACTTTTTAAACGCGGGTATTATCTTACGGCCGCTTGGAAACATTATTTACATTTTACCTCCATATTGTATAACCAATGATGAACTGGCCTATATTTACAACCATGTTGAGCAGGCCTTAACAGAGATATAGTGCGATAAATCAACGAAAATAAATCGGTGAAATCATTCTCAAATCGGTGAAATCCAAAAAATAAAAAAAATGGAACTCAATAATATATTACCCCTAATAATATCCGATAATACCTTACATGCCAAATGGTTGAACACGTTATCATTAATGGAAAATACCGGCGCGCGTAAAATATCGGCAAGCGAAGACCCGCTTACGGTTACCTACATTATACTAAAGCATGCAGCAGAAGAGCATCGCCACGCATTTTATCTTAAAAAACAGATAGAAAAAACCGGTGCAGCTGTTTGCCCTACTTATGCGCCGGAATTTTTATTGGCGCCTGCTTATAGCAAATACTATTTAAACCAGTTAGATATTCAAGTTAGCCGTTACTTAAAACAGGCTTTAAAACTATCAGGTAAGGATTTGCGCTTTGCAGCGTACCTGCTGGTAACTTATGCAATTGAGGTACGCGCCGATGAGCTTTACCCGGTTTACCAGCAGGCGCTTGACGATGCGGGTAGCAAGGTAAATGTTAAATCAATAATATTAGAAGAAGAGGGGCACCTTGAAGAGATGATAAGCCAGCTAAAAAACTTTTCGCCTCAATGGGAGCAGCACGCACAGATAGCAGTTGATTACGAAACCCGGTTATTTAACGATTGGGTAAATGCACTAGCCGGCGAAATGATACCTGCTTAAAAGGTTATCAACTACAAAAAAAGCCATCCACATTAGCTGCGGATGGCTTTTTTGTGAGAGAGAGATTGTTGATTATCTGCCGCCGCCAAGGTCGCTCATGCCAACTTTTTCAAAGTCTTTGGCAATTGCGAATGCTCCGGCAGGTGCTTTGGCATCCGTTACGCTCGAAATGGTGATTGGTTGTTCCTGACCTTGCTGAAAAGCAGTAAACTGAACCGGGAAGCCACCTATTTTAGTATAGTAGAAAGGTATAGCGGTTTCAGGAACGGTAATGTCGTTAGTAATCCATACATCGTATGTTTTTCCGCTTTTACTGTCTTTGGCAACTACCTTTTTGCAGTTAAAACCCGAAATCTGTTTGGTCTCAGTTCCTGGTGTAAAGGTAAAAGTCGGCATCTGCGACATTCCTTCTTCAAGTTCGGCCGGGGTAGCTATGCCTGCTTTTTTCATATTTGCAACCGGCACATCAAGTACAACGGCCAGGTAATCATGCTTGGCAGTGGTTAATATTTTAACATTGGCAGGTCCTAAGGTTATCAATATTGCTGTTGAATCTGCAGTGAAATATTGTTTAACATCGGCCTGCTGACCGCGCATTTCGGTACTGTAAGCCACCATACCCGATGTGTAATTTTTTTGCGCACTGGCGCTCAATGTGGTTGCTGCAAGTGCTACGCCAAGGGCAACGTTAAAAAATTTAATATTCATGTTTTTTAGGGTTATTTTAATACAATTTAGCGTATTATTAACTTAAATGCAAATTTTGTTTGTTATTTATTGCATTAGTTAGATACCGTGATTAGCGAAATGTTACGCTTCAATATCTTATATTTTACATCATTATTTTTTGCCTCACCGGCTAACCTGCCGATGTACGCATCACTGTTGCTGCCGTCCATCAATAGCAACGTATAATCGAAGTTACTATTTATAGCCGTAAGTTGTATATGCGGATTATCCGTAATGTAAATATAACCTGCGCTTAACTTTGGCGAAAATTCCTTGTCGGGTAACTGACTGTTTAAGAGGAATGTTCGTTGGTTAAAAAATTGCACCAGTCCGCCTTGCTTTGCCATCCAAGGTAAATTAATATTTTGATTTAGCGCCAGTAACCTGATGTTGCTTACTTTACAACTGTCCAGATAGGGCTGTACAGAATACCGGTAGGCTTTAGCCGTATCTTTTAAATCGGTGAGCACGACCGCGGCATTGCCGTTTTTAAATACGATTGCTTTGTGTTTGTTAATATTTAACCACGCTATATTTTTGCTGCCCGACGCATTGATTTGTTTAATGCTAATACTTACACAAAGTATTAAAACACATGCCAGGGCAATCATCACCAGCGCTTTCTTTTTATCATACAAAAAATAAAAAAGACTGATGATAATAACATAAAGCAACAGGTATTCGGCAGTGGTGAGCCATATTTTTGAAATAGATGCATATGGCAGATGTTCAATCCACGTTAAAAACCTGTTCATTACCAGTATCGAATTTTCGAGCACCCAAGCCAGCGCATTTGATAAAAATGGTATATGCGGTAGTAGTAAGAGGAAAATACCAGAGTACATTATTATCTCCGTAGGGATAACGATAAACAAATTGCTGACTAAAAAATAAACCGGGAACTGATGAAAGTAAAATGCACTTAACGGAAAGGTAATAACCTGTGCTGCAATGGAAACAGAGCAGGCCATCCATAATTTATCGGCCCATTTGTTTTTGCAGGTAAACCAACCGTACACAATTGGCTGCAGCACAATTAATCCGAATACTGCGAGGTACGAGAGTTGGAAACCAACATCCACAATATAAAGCGGGTTATAAAACAGCAATCCCATGGCCGATGCCGCCATTATATTCAACAAATTAATATAGCGGCTGTAAGTTTTGCCTATAACCACCACGCTAATCATTACCGCTGCCCGGCAAACGGCAGGGGAGAACCCGGTAAGCATGGCATAATACCAAATAAACGTGATGATTATTATGGCTTTTAACAGCTTGCCATACTTAAATCTATTTAAAAAACCTAGCGCAAACGTTAATAACAGATAGACTACCGCCACATGTGCACCCGAAACTGATAGCACGTGTATGGTGCCTGTTTTTGAATAGGCCTGCAGTACATCGCTGCTTAAATCGGCTTTATAACCTAAAATCAGTGTAGAGGCAACTGCAATGGCGCTGGTATCGTGCATGCTGCGTTTCAGTTTTTCAACCAGTATGCGCCTCTTGTGGAGCGAATAGGTGATGAGCGGGTTGCCTTTGCCCTTTGCTATTACGCTGTATTGTTTAGCGAACAAAAACTCCTGGTAGTAAATGTTTTGGTTGGCCAGGTATCGCTTATAGTTAAATTCAGCCGGGTTAAAAGGCGGATTTACCAGGGTGTATTTTGCCGGGATAAGCAGTTCATCGCCATAGGCAAGGTCGGGTGCTATATCTTTCAGGGTGATGAGCAACGTTCCTGTGGCCGCTGCCCGCTTATTATTGTTTACGGTTTGCTCAATATCCACCGTAAACCTAAGCCAGCCATTTTTGAAAACAGGTTCGTTGCTAATTTTTGCTGCCAGGTATTGAGCGGGTGCTTTTGAGAAATGCTTTTTATTATTGAGCTCGTTATTATTTATCAGCGAGATATATCCTGCTAAAAACAGGATAGTAGCGATTAAGCCGCCGCCAATCCAGCGGTGTTTATAAATTGACAGTTTGGTATAGGCTAAATTGAGGGTGATGAAAATAAGGTTTAGAATAACTGCCATGGTAACCAACCAGTTAATATTAGCCGGCGATGGAAAGTTTATAGCCAAACCTATACCCAATATAAAGGGAAGCGATAGGATAAGGAAAGGTATTTCGCCTTTGTGGTTGGCTATCATATGACCACTAATTTCACGAATTAAATCGAATTAAGAAAGTACTAATTTTCACGAATTAAATCGACTTGCGCGAATTTTTTAAAATATATGGCAGCTAATAGTCCGCCATGATTTGTGAAAATTCGCCTTAATTCGTGAAATTCGTGAAAATATTTATAATTGGTCCCTCACTTCAATCAAAAACTTTTTAAGGTTTTCGAGCGAGCTGATTACGCGGTGACTGTCTTTGGAATCAGCCATGTTGTTTTTTAAATAATCTTTAGCGCCGGTTAGTGTGTAGCCCTTATCGCGTATCAGGTGGAAAATAATTTTAAGGTTCTCTATATCTTCAGGGGTGAAATAACGGTTGCCTTTTTTGTTTTTTTTAGGCTGCAGTATGTCGAATTCCTTCTCGTAAAATCTTATTAACGATTGGTTTACATCGAATAAAATAGCCACTTCACCCATGGTGTAGTACATCTTGCTGATTTCCCGTTCTTTATATG
>JBDUDE010000101.1:0-1805 GCA_040003105.1 Mucilaginibacter sp.
AGGCCGTAAATAACAGTAGAATAGACAAACGATTTAGTTTCATAGTGATACGTTAAGATGGGATGAAGCTATCTATAAAAAATAAATTTCACAAAACCATTGCGCAAGTGATTGCTTGCGTATATATTTGCAAGCAGTTACTTGCATATTATGAAAGCCAGAAGAGATGTATACCAGGCCATAGCCGACCCCACCCGCAGGGCAATCATCAGCATGATTGCCAACCAGCCCCAAAACGTGAACGCTATTGCCGAAAATTTCGAAATCAGTCGACAGGCCATATCGCTGCAGCTTAAAATTTTAACAGACTGCGGCCTGGTGAAGATGAGGCAGCGCGGCCGTGATAGGGTTTGCGAGGCGCAGCTGGATAAGTTGAGTGAAATATCGGTTTGGGTTGACCAGTATCGCCAGCATTGGGAAAGAAAACTAGACGCAATGGAAACATATATTGAAAAACTAAAAAAAGAACGCAATGGAAAATAAAAGCAGCACACACGACCGGGAACTTTTAATATCGAGAACCCTAGACGCGCCCGTTGAACTGGTTTGGGAAGTTTGGACAAAGCCCGAACATATTGCCCAATGGTGGGGCCCCGAAGGTTTTACCAATACCATACACACCATGAATGTAGAACCCGAAGGCGAATGGGAATTTATTATGCACGCGCCCAATGGCGCCAACTTTAAAAACAGGAGCATATTTAAAGAGGTGGTGCCATTTAAAAAGATTGTTTACGAGCATGTAGTGCACCCGTGGATACTAGCGACCATAACTTTTGAGGAACGCGGCGAACAAACCCACCTAACCTGGCACATGCTGTTTGAATCGGCAGAGGAGTTTATGAAGGTAATAAAGGCACACAACGCAGCCGAAGGTCAGAAACAAAACGTAATCAAGCTGGCTGCTTACTTAGAGGGACTGAAAAACAGATGAAAACCTTAATTACCAATTTGAAAACTTTAGCGTCGGCCGGATTTTTGCTAATAGCGACCGCGGCCGGCGCCCAACAAACAAGCAATATGGAAACTTTAAAAAAATCAGGACATGCGCCGGTAAACGGCATTAGCATGTATTACGAAATACATGGTACCGGCAACATTCCATTGATACTGATACACGGTGGCGGCTCAACCTTTGAAACTTCTTTTGGCAATATACTGCCGCTATTTGCAGCTGAAAACGAAGTGATAGTGATGGACCTGCAGGCACACGGTCGCACTACAGACAGGGATGCCCCCGAAAGCTTTGCGCAGGATGCCGACGATGTGGCGGCTTTACTCAAATATTTAAAGATTGACAAGGCCAATATTTTAGGCTTTAGCAACGGAGGCAGTACAACTATGCAAGTAGCCATACGCCACCCCGAAGTGGTCAATAAAATAGTTGTTATTGCCGGTGCTTACAAGCGGGATGGTTTTATGCCCGGCTTTTTTGATTTTATGCCAACTGCCACTTTGGCCGCCATGCCACAACAGTTGCAAGATGCATTTTTAAAGGTAACACCGGATAAAAGCCGCCTGCAAACCATGTTTGAAAAAGATAAGGCCCGGATGGTGACATTCAAAGACTGGAGTGATGATGATTTGCGGGGCATAAAGGCACCCGCTTTGTTTATGACTGCCTACCACGATGTGATAACCGTGGAACATAACCTGCAGATGTCGCGCCTGGTGCCGGGTGCGCAGTTAATAGTTTTGCCCGGAGTGCATGGTGCTTTCTTTGGTGCAATAGAATCGGGAGCAAAAAAGGGCGACAAATTAACCGGCGTGACCGCAACGCTGGTTGAAGAGTTTTTGACTAAATA
>JBDUDE010000581.1:0-1805 GCA_040003105.1 Mucilaginibacter sp.
GGTGTGTTGATTACAGGTTCGAACATGTCGGGTAAAACCACATTTATCAGGTCGATAGCTATTAATACGCTTTTGGCGCAGACCATTTACACTACCTGTACCAGTAGCTACAAAGCGCCGTTGTTAAAAATACAAACCAGCATACGCACTACCGACGACCTTGGCGAGCACAAGAGCTACTTCCAGGCCGAGGCATTGTCAATTCTAGACATCATTAACCAAAGTGGCGGCGACGAGCAGGTAAAGAGCCTGATTATCATCGACGAAATTTTCCGCGGCACCAACACCATCGAGCGCATCGCGGCAGCAAAATCAGTGCTTACTTATTTAACCGATAACAAAAATTTTGTTTTCGTATCCACTCACGATTTGGAGCTGGCCGAGTTGCTAGACAATGATTATGCAGTTTACTCGTTCGAGGAATCAGTTAACGATACCCGCCTGGTATTTGACTACAAAATGAAGACCGGCGTGCTCAAAAACAAAAACGGTATTGCTATATTGGAAACCATCGGTTATCCCGAAACGGTTGTGGAAGATGCCTATATTGTGAGTGAGGAATTGAAAAGGAAATACGTGCTGTAGAAATTCAGCATCCGGCAAATACCGAAGCGTTCCTATGGAGCGCTTTTTTTATTTCTTTTTTTTGCTGCCGAAGAGGTGTTGTTCCTGAGCTATAGAATCCCGCCAACAAATAATACTGCATCCGCCGCCGGTAAATGAGTTGATACCTGCGTTTCTTATATTTGTAAAAAACATCTCCAATGAAATTCAGAAATCTTGGCAAAACCGGCGAGCAATTATCAGCAATCGGCTTAGGCTGCATGGGTATGAGCCACGGCTACGGAACTTTTGACGATAAGGAATCAATCGCGACTTTGAATCTTGCCATTGAGTTGGGCATTAACTTTTGGGATACGGCTGATATATATGCCAATGGCCAAAACGAAGAGCTGATTTCAAAAGTGCTTAAGCCAAACCGCGACAAGATTTTTATCGCCACCAAATTCGGTTTCAGGCAAAAGGAAGGAGACAATGCCTACCCCGGTGCTTCCGGTTCGTATGTTGATGGCTCGCCGGCCTACCTGAAGCAGGCTTGTGAGCGCAGTCTTAAACGCTTAAATATCGATACGATAGATTTATACTACGCCCACCGCATCGACCCTAATATATCGGTTGAAGAAACAGTAGGGGCGATGGCTGATTTGGTGAAAGAAGGGAAAGTGCGCTATCTTGGATTATCCGAAGCCTCCGCTGCGTCGATACGCAAGGCCCATGCCGTGCACCCGATAGCTGCCCTGCAAAGCGAATATTCACTGTTAACCCGTGACCTGGAAGTAAATATTTTGCCGGTTTGCCGCGAGCTTGGTATTTCAATGGTACCCTTTAGCCCGCTTTCGCGCGGGCTGATAACCAATACGTTGAACCTCGACGAATTGGGCACTACGGATTTTCGTAAAACATTGCCCCGTTTTGGCGAAGAATATAAAGATAACAATCAACAGCTTGCCGCTGCTTTTGCGGAATTGGCTGCTCAAAAAAATTGCACCCCGGCACAATTGGCCATTGCCTGGGTACTGGCGCAAGGCGAAGATATCATCCCCATACCCGGCACCAAAAAAACAAAATACCTGCGCGAAAATGCGGCGGCGGTTGATATTGAGCTTTCTGTTGGTGATTTGGGAGACATCCAGGCAGTTATGGATAAATATCCGAACACAGGCAGGCGCTACGCCGATGGGGCGATGAAATTGGTGGATCGGGATTAATGGATTTTAAAGATTATGCCGGATGTGTCGTATTAA
>JBDUDE010000519.1:0-5979 GCA_040003105.1 Mucilaginibacter sp.
ACACTCACTGTCAACCCTTCCTGCTGCAATATTTTGCGATAAACCTCCACTTCGGTAAATGAACCTTCCAAAACGGCGCATTTTCCTTCGTTATGCACTTTCCAGGCTATCTTTTCGGACTGCGACTCAGAGTAGTCTAGATACTTCATCATGCAAAAAATCACGTGGTCGAACGTATTGTGGTCGTCGTTCCATAAAATAAGGCGGTGCATTTCCTTTAGCCCCGCTAAAATCTCCTCAAGGGTGAGGGTTTCTTCCTGTACTTCAGTTGGCATACGTAACTGCAAATTTACTCAAATTCTATAATAAAGCCGTCATAATAATGTTCTATTGCGGTTTTAAAGCCATAATTTTATTTCATGAAAGCATATATCCCCTGCATTGCCTTTAGCCTGCTTATGCAAGCGACAACCTTACGGTTAAACGCTCAATCGATTACAACACTGCAAGCCCCGCCCGCCAATATTATGGTCGATGGCTCTATTAAAGAGTGGGGCGACAGCCTGCGTTATTATAATGTCGAAAAACGGATTAACTATGCTGTTGCCAATAGCAAAGACACCTTATATATGGCCATACGTGTTAACGACCGCACCGAGCAAATGCGGATATTAAAAGCGGGCGCTACTTTCAGCATAAACACCAAAGGGAAAAAGAAAGATAGCTTTAGTATAACTTTTCCGCTGGCAACAAACGGAACAGCATCGGCATTAAATCCTCCGGCTGATGGCGATGGCAAGGAAAATCATGAAGCATTGATGCAGGCTGTATTAACCGTGCTGCGCGGCATAAAGGCCGATGGTTTTAAGGGTATTGAGGATGATATGATTACCACCAGCAATACCTATGGCATAAAAACCGCCATTGATTATGACGATAAAGGCTATCTTATTTGTGAGGCTGCTATTCCGCTGGTGCTTTTTCATGCCGAAAACGATGCAGTAAAAAACGAATGGGCATTCAATTTTAAAATAAACGGCCTAAGCAGACCCACAACACACGGCGAAGGGCAGGAAGGTGGCCACGGCGGACGTGGTGGCGGGGGTGGAATGGGCGGCGGCGGACGGGGCGGTCGCGGTGGTGGTAGCAGAGGGAACCGTGGTGGTGGTATGAATGGTGCAAGTGGAAGCTCTGACCGTAGCACACTATTTACATCCGAAGATTTTTGGGAAAAGTTTTATTTGTCGAAATGAGGTAGTTAATAGTTCCTGTTTCATAACTGAAGGGATATCGTTTATCCCCTTGTAGCTTTATAAATAAACCAGGCATTCAATAACAGGTAGCATCCCAGCAAAACCTGTGCGCATACAAAGTCAAACTTTTTTGATTTGGCTAATTGGTCCTGCTTAACCAGTTTTAACGACCGTGCGGTGCAAATAATAACAGTAAGGATAAAGAACAGCGTAATGCCGTGTAGCATATCAACCAAAGTAAATGTGGTTGATTCGGGCAGCGAGGAGTCAACAATATATTTATTACCGATGACAGCGAACAGGGCGCCTACACTTAAACCAAAGCGCGAATCGATGCTGTCGGCGTGGATATAAAAGCACATGTAGGCAATCAGGAAGGCTACGTACATACCCAAAAACATTTTCCAAAATAAGCCCATCGCATCCCTGTCAATTTGCACCCGCACTTTAAAATTGCTGTATTCGGTATGGGGTTTTGGCTGGCTTTCATCGCCAAAGGCGGTTTCGTATTTTTTTATACCGGTTGATACGTCAAGGCTGTCGATATCCCATCCTCTCAGCGTAAAACGCGGGTCGAAATGTTTGCCCAACGTATCGGCGGCAAACACCAGCGATTTTGAATCATATTGCGAGTTTTCGATAGAAAAACGAAGCTTTTGCTTGTCGAACGGGAAATTATTAACTGCCCACGAGTCCTTCATTACACATTGAAGCTTCATCAGCAGGTATATTTTGTTGTCGGATGAATCGACAGTTGAATACGATGTAGTAACTGATTTTGCCTGGGGTACCTCGAGATTGTGCAGGAAATCAAAGCTCTTGTTCTTGTATTTTAGCCAAAGCCAAAGAGTAATGTTATACTCTTTATCTTTAAAATTGATATCGTGGATGCTTGTGATGTAAACGCCGGTGCGAACGGTATCTGGATGCGCTTTCTGCGCCATTACAGCTGATGATGTCAGTACCATCATAATAAATGTACCCAACAATAATAATTGCTTGCCAGCTCTTTTAGCCATAATTTGATTTTCGGTATTTTAGCTAATGTAGCTTATTTATTGAATAATTTGAAAAGATGTGTGGATATGCGGGTAGGCAAATGTGCGGATGAAAATTATTTTATTTCAGAGGGGATTGAAATTACTTGTGCGTAAATAGCTTATTGCTTGCTGTTTAAATATTTTTCGGAATAGTATCCTTGTGTTGTATGATTTTTTATGTCCTCAATGGACCAATCTTCAAGGTCGTCTAACTTAATTGTGATCTTATCGCCGGTTTTGATATGTTTGAGTTGGAAGGGGGAGTCAATAAATATCCCTTTAAATCCATCCTTATGATAACGAAATACCTGCGACCACATATGCTCGTGAACCCCATTCTCAACAAAGTCGGACTTCACCAAAAATCGATAATTTTTAGTATCCGTTCCGTTTTTGCTCAGGCCATTTAAAAAAATGTCCAGATGTTTATGGGCGGTATCTTTAAGTGCCAAAAATGTGCTGTCTTCTGCGTCTAACGCTACAGATTTATATTCTGTGTTATTTTCGACCTTAGTTTGGCCTGCTGCACCTGCAACAATAAATACCAAAAGAATAAAAAACAACCGTTTCATGAACAAGCTTATATTTATCATCTTAAGCTTTTTGTTCGCATATCCGCACATCATTCAACCACCCTTACTTTCAAAAAGCTTGGGTTTTCTTTTGATGTGTAAATGCGGTGGGTTGCTTTTTTAAAGGCGGTACTGTCGCATTTCATGATATCCACAAAAGTTTGCGGGTTACGGTCAATAAGCGGGAACCAGGTGCTTTGTACCTGCACCATTATTTTGTGCCCCTTTTTAAAAGTGTGCAATACGTCCTGCAGTTCCCATTTTACCGGTGTTACTTTTCCTGGGGTAAATGGCTCGGGCTTTTCGATTGAAATGCGGTATTTGCCGCGCATAGGCTCGCTGCGAACCATTTGCTGGTAGCCGCCCATTTTTATATCCTTCCCGGTAAACTTACTGTTTGATGCCGTGTCAGGATAAACATCCAAAACCTTCACTACGAAATCTGCATCGGTGCCGGTGGTTGATACTTTAAGCTCCGCCCAAATGTTTCCTGCTATCGTCACATCTTTATCCAGCACATCAGTTGAATAACTTAACACATCTTTACGGTCAGCCAAAAAGCGCTGGTCGGCAGTCATGTACTCGCGGTC
The DNA here is from genome assembly GCA_040003105.1 of Mucilaginibacter sp. Classification (GTDB taxonomy): domain Bacteria; phylum Bacteroidota; class Bacteroidia; order Sphingobacteriales; family Sphingobacteriaceae; genus Mucilaginibacter. The sequence continues at coordinate 3,396 of JBDUDE010000519.1, forward strand.
CATGTCCATGCTTTTGTGGTTCAGGAAGGGCACTGGATTGTTAGGGTCTGATAGATATTCGTCGTAACTATCTTTTCCACCCGCTGGTGTGCTGAACGATAGTTTTCCGCCGGGCAACAGGTATAACTGTTTCTGTTCTGCTTCTTTTGGTGGCCATGTTTTATATTCCTTCCATTTATTTATGCCGGTTTCAAAAGTGTTAACCGAGGCTATGCTCATATCCGTACCTTTCAGATAGTGACTGAAGAATTTAAATTCAATATCATCCCTGTAATGTGGGCCTGTTGGGCCGCCGAAATCAATATCGCCTAAATGGTCGCCTGCACCGCGTGCCCAGCCGCCATGCACCCAGGGGCCCATAGCAAAGTAAATTGGTGTTTTTGGGTTTCGCTTTACCAATGTTTTGTAAGTGTTTATGGCTCCGTATAAATCCTCAGCGTCGTACCAACCACCGGTTACCAACACAGCAGTTTTAATATCGTGCAGATGGTAAAGCACGTTGCGGTCTTTCCAGTGCTGGTCATAATCCGGGTGGTCCATCATTTCGTTCCAGAGGCGGATGGTGTCTTTATAGTATTTGTCGTTGGTATTTTTCATTGGCCCCATCTTCAAAAAAAAGTCGTAGCCGTCATTAGTACCAGGGTTAAAACGGCCGCCACGGCGTTGGGTTGGCTTATCGTCCTGGCGATTGGTAAAGCCCGGGTAAAAACCAAAGTTAGCCACCAAAAAGAACGCACCATTATGCCAGCCATCGTCGCGCCATAAATCGGACATTGGCGCCTGCGGCGATGCAGCTACCAAAGCAGGGTGTCGGCTAAGCAAAGCAGCCGTAGTATAAAAACCTGGATAAGAAATTCCCCAAACCCCAACTTTTCCACCGTTATTTGAAACGTTTTTCAACAGCCAGTCAATAGTATCATAGGTATCTGTGCCTTCATCAACATCGGTATTGGCGCTGTGGTCTTCTTTTTCGGGCATCATTTCTTCGAACATACCTTCGCTCATCCAACGGCCGCGCACGTCCTGGTAAACAAAAATGTAACCATCGTGCATAAACGCCGGCGAAGGGCCAAGGCTGCCTTTATATTTATCGACACCGTACGGGCCTACACTGTAGGGCGTGCGGTCCATCATAAAAGGATATTTTTTTGATTGGTCCTTTGGCACGTAAACCGAGGTGAACAGTTTTTTACCGTCGCGCATCGGGATTTGGTATTCGTATTTTGTATAGTTATCCTTTACATAAGTAGCATCACTATTGGCGACCGTCTGTGCAAAAGTTGTGGCAGCTAACAGCGTAAGGCAGATAGCGGTGAGTAATAGTTTTTTCATTGTCAGTTATAAACGCTTAAAAGTAAGCATTTAAACAAAAAAGACAACCGGTTTGGGTTGTCTTCATAAAATCGTTACGTAGGGAATGATGTGCAGATTATTTAATTTGAGATGATGCAAAGGATTTCTCATCTGCACATTCGCACATCAGAAATCCGCACATCAATCATTAATCGCCTTCACGCCCGGCAATTCCTTGCCTTCCATATACTCCAGCAAAGCACCGCCGCCGGTTGATACGTAGCTCACGTCATCCGTCATACCAAACTTGGCCACTGCTGCAGCAGAGTCGCCGCCGCCGATAAGCGAAAATGCGCCGTTATCGGTTGCTTTTGCCACAGCGTCGGCAATTGCTTTGGTTCCCACCAAAAATTTCTCCATTTCAAAAACGCCCATAGGGCCGTTCCAAAGTATGGTTTTCGATTCCTCAACAACCTTGCTGAATAATTTAACAGTTTCAGGGCCAATGTCCAGTCCCATCCAATTGTCAGGAATTTCGCCGGTTTTTGCAACATCAGTTTTGGCGTCGTTCGAGAAAGCATCGGCAATAACATTATCAACAGGCAGTAATAGTTTCACGCCTTTTTCTTTTGCTTTCTTTACCAGGCTAAGGGCCAGGTCGAGTTTGTCAGCTTCAACCAACGATGTACCAATGGTGCCGCCATCAGCTTTAGCAAAGGTATAAGCCATGCCGCCGCCTATAATAAGGTTATCTACCTTATCCAACAGTTTTTCTATCAGTTCGATCTTGTCAGACACTTTTGATCCGCCCATAATAGCTGTAAACGGTTTTGGCGCGTTGTTCAATATCTTTTCGGCGTTTTGTAATTCGGCAGCCATCAGGTACCCAAAGCATTTGGCGGTTGGGAAAAACTGCGCGATAACTGCCGTTGATGCATGTGCGCGGTGTGCTGTGCCAAACGCATCGTTAACATAAATATCGCCCAGCTTTGAAAGCTTTTCGGCAAAATCCTTGTCGCCTTTTTCCTCTTCTTTGTAAAAGCGCAGGTTTTCGAGCAACAGCACCTCGCCTTTGCCCAGGGCCTTTGCTTTGCTTTCGGTAGCTGCGCCAATACAATCATCAGCAAACTGAACCTGTTGCCCCAGCAAATCGGATAAATGTGATACTATATGTTTCAGGGAATATTTTTCCTCAGGCCCGCCTTTTGGTCTGCCCAGGTGCGACATCAGTATAACTGCACCGCCATCGTTCAATATTTTTTTTATGGTCGGCAAGGCCGCCGTCATCCGG
>JBDUDE010000549.1:0-5977 GCA_040003105.1 Mucilaginibacter sp.
GGCCAACACATCCTGTCGCAGTTTTGCCTGTTTAACTTTTATGCCAAGTTGAAGGTCGTCGTCAGACCGCAGTTTAATTTTAATGTGTGTGCCTATTTTTTCATAAGCATCGCGCCTTATCAAATTAAAAGCGCCAATACCCGAGGACGATTTTGATTTAGGATTTTTAGCATCCCATGGTTTCATGTGCATCATCAACATGATACAAAACGTGGCATACACGCTGTTTAAAAGGGTCGACCTTGATATCATTTCGGGTAATATCGTCATGTGGTCTAATCGGTTGCTTACGGCGTAACCTAATGCCCGACTGATAGCATCGGGGTGAAATACAATATCTGCATCGGTAAAAAGTATCCACTCGTCATCACTGTTTAAATAACCCTGGTACATCGCGTTGTTTTTGCCGAGCCATCCGTTAGGAAGTGTATCGATGGTTACTATATTTAGTTGCGGATAGCTTTGTTTAAAGTTATTTAGTATTTCGGGGGTACGGTCGGTCGAACGGTCGTTTACCACAATGAGCCTGTAATTTTGATAATTGATATTGCAAAGGCTCCCCAGGGCTATTTCAAGGTCTTCTTCTTCGTTACGAACGGCAATAATTATGGCAAGCGGTACTTCCGGCTCAATAATTGGCTGCCTGCTTAGTTGTTTTATTTTTTTAAACCCTAAGATGAGGTAGAAATTTAAAAATAGCGTGATTACGCAAATAGCCAGGCTGCAATAAAAAAATACCATTGCGATTAGATTTTGGGCCAAAGCTAATGAATATGCGATATTATTATCTTAAATTATCGGCAAAGAACAATACAAACATTCTTTTACAAATTACATTACCTTAATATCAAATCAATAATATTACAGCTATGAATTCAACCCCATCATTAAGCGGACAAGCAGCATTAGTTACAGGCGCCGACAGCGGCATAGGCAAGGGCGTGGCAAAAGCATTGGCACAGGCCGGCGCCAGTGTGGTTATCAACTACGCCCATAACAAAGAAGCAGCCGACGAAACCGTAAACGAAATAAAAGCCGCCGGTGGTGAAGCCTTCGCTTTCCAGGCAGATGTTAGCCACGAAGCTGAGGTGCAGGCCATGTTTGCAGAAATGTTTAAACAATATGGCACTATCGATATTTTGGTAAACAATGCTGGTCTACAAAAGGACTCGAAATTTGTCGACATGACGCTCGACCAATGGAACACCGTTATTAATATTAACCTTACCGGGCAGTTTTTATGCTCGCGCGAAGCAGCCAGGGAATTTATCCGCAGGGGAGTGGTTGAAGGAAGGAGCAGGGCGGCCGGTAAGATTATCTGCATGAGCAGCGTGCACGAGGTTATCCCATGGGCCGGCCATGTAAACTATGCTGCCAGCAAGGGTGGTATCAGCATGTTTATGAAAAGCATTGCGCAGGAGCTGGCGCCCCATAAAATAAGGGTGGTGGGTATCGGGCCCGGCGCTATACAAACACCTATAAATAAGGCAGCATGGGATACACCGGAGGCGCTGGAGAAACTTTTAACCCTAATCCCGTACAACCGAATTGGCAAACCCGAGGATATTGGCAGACTTGCCGCCTGGTTGGCATCAGACGAAGCGGATTATATCACCGGCACCACCATATTTATGGATGGGGGTATGACTTTATATCCCGGGTTTGCAGATAACGGATGAGTGTTAGTTGATTTATACAGAGTTTGTTAATTAAGCCCTCTCAACAAAACCCTCTGTTACTCAATGCCCTCTTTGCGCCCCCTGTGGTAAAAAATACGCGAGTTGCCTCAAAACTTTCAAAATGGGATTAATTTCACGTTAAGCAATTGTAAAATAGCCACTACCGATTAATTGAGGGCATTTTTGATTGATTTTTTCATTTACATATTGTAAAAAATACACTAAGTAAAATACGATAATCTCAAAATTTCCTGTTAAAGTGACGGTTATTATAAAATATTCATAAAAATTCAATTTAATTTACACAATTAGCAATTTTATGTTATTTTTGTTGCGGATTTAAAATTTAACATAACATGAAAAAGATATTTTTAACAATCGCAACAGCTGCTTTGTTCAGCGTGAATGTATTCGCCGGTGATGGCGGTAAAAAGATTGATGGTGGCGTAGCTTCTTATGCTGTTCAACAAGCATTTGCTACCGATTTTACCAGCGCAACCAATGCCGTTTGGACAGTAACAAAAAATTGCCAGAAAGTTGATTTTATAATCGACGGCGCTAAGAAAACTGCTTTCTATACCTTAACTGGTGATTTCCTGGGTACTACTCAAACAACCATTTACAAAGCTATCCCTGCTAAATCGCAAAAAATGATTGCCGATAACTATAAAGGCTATACTGCCGGTGAAGTTATCGTTTACCAGGCTAACGAAGCTTTGAACAACGACATTGAGCCAACTTCGTACTTTGTTGATTTGAAAAGTGACAAACACGAAATTTTGGTAAGGGTTGCAGGTTCAGGTAACGTTGAGTTTTTCAAACAGGTAAAATAACTACCAACCATAACAATTGTTACAAAGCCATCTGCATTTGCGGATGGCTTTTTTATTATATATGCACTAATTGACGCGAATTAAATCGAATTTCACGAATTTGATTTGCAGCGGGTTATGGGCCTGAATCAACCTGGACAATATTATGCCCGATTACTTTTCTTTCATTAAAAACAGCTTAAATGGCATAAAAATGCACTTTTTTAAAACAACTTGGCCGAATAAACCTTGTTAAGTAATACGAATTAATTATCGAATCGTACGCGCAATTCGTGTAATTCGAAATAATTCGTGGAATTAGTGCTTAACTAACTTATGTCAAAAACAATAATAGTTTCAAACAGGCTGCCAGTAAAAATTTCAAAAACAGGCGATGAATATACATCAGCCGCAAGCGAAGGGGGGCTGGCTACAGGTTTGGGCTCGATATACAAAAAAAGAAATAACAAATGGATTGGCTGGCCGGGAATTGAAGTTACCGAAGAAAAAGACCGGCAACATATAACCGGGCAACTGGAAAACTTGAGCCTGGTGCCGGTATTTTTAGACCAGGAAGAAATTAACCAATATTATGAAGGCTTTAGTAACGAAATTTTATGGCCGATATTTCATTATTACACGTCTACCTATACAGTTTACAAAGAATCAAATTGGGATTATTATAATGTAGTAAACGAAAAGTTTAGGGACGCCATATTAGCCATTGCCGAACCTGGCGATGTGATATGGATACATGATTATCAATTAATGCTTTTGCCGCAACTGGTGCGCAAGGCGATGCCGGACGTCTCGATAGGCTTTTTCCTGCATATCCCGTTTCCGTCGCATGAGATGTTCAGGCTTATACCCTGGCGTAAGGAGTTGCTTGAAGGGATGCTGGGGGCGGATTTAATCGGCTTCCATACGTTTGATGATGTTCGGCATTTTTTAGGGGCTACCACCCGCATTTTACCGGTAACATCTTCGGCCAATGTAATTACCAGCGGCGACAGGTCGATTGTTGTTGAATCGTTCCCGATGGGTATCGATGATAAAAAATATGCATCGTTACCACTTGAAAAAGAAGTTGTTGAGCAGGTTGCTGTAATAAAAGAAACATTTAAGGGTACAAAACTTATCCTGTCGATTGACAGGCTCGACTACAGTAAAGGTATATTGCAGCGCCTTCAGGCATTTGAACAACTATTACAGCTGCACCCTGAATATTGCGGCAAAATAACCCTGCACATGATAGTGGTACCCTCGCGCGATACCGTGCCGCAATATGCTCACCTGCGCGATGAAATTGATAAGCGCGTGGGTAATATCAATGGCCTTTACCGTAACATGGAGTGGACGCCGATTCATTACTATTACCGCTCATTCCCCATCGAAACATTATCAGCCTTATATTCTTCGGCAGATGTTTGCCTGGTTACCCCGATGCGGGATGGCATGAACCTGGTAAGCAAGGAGTACGTTGCCAGCCGGATAAATAACGACGGCGTTTTGATATTAAGCGAAATGGCCGGTGCATCGAAAGAATTGATTGACGCCATAATTGTTAATCCTAACAACACCACTGAAGTATGCGATGCGATTATAGCAGCCATAAAGATGCCTTTGAGCGAACAAAAACGCCGAATGCAGCAAATGCGGCAGATAGTAACCAAATTTAACATCACCCATTGGGTAAAGATTTTTATGGACAGGCTGAGGGAGGTGAAACAAATGCAGCGCTCTATGCAAACGCGCCACGTTAGCTTTGCAACCGAGCAATCTATCATAAACCGGTACAATAAAACCAAAAAGCGTATCATATTTTTAGATTATGATGGTACACTTGTAGACTTTAAACCCAACATAAACCAAGCCATGCCTGATAAGGAATTGCACACCATTATCGACAGGCTAAGCGAGGACCCGGCTAATATGGTGGTGCTGATAAGCGGCCGCAAGCACGAAAATCTGAGTGAGTGGTTTGATGAAAAAAATATTTATCTTATCGCAGAGCATGGGTCGTGGTTTAAACAGCAAGGTACCTCGTGGCATAAGATTTCGGGATTGTCAGATAGTTGGAAACATGATATTTACCCGGTATTGGAAACGTATGTGGACCGTACGCCGGGTTCGTTTATCGAAGAAAAAACATACTCGCTGGTTTGGCACTATCGCAATGCCCCGGGTGGGTTGGGTGAGTTGCGTGCAAACGAGCTGATGAACAACCTGAAATACCTGGCGAGCGATAAAGGATTACAACTGCTGCCTGGCGATAAAGTGCTGGAAGTGAAGAATATGGAGATAAACAAAGGCCGGGCCGCTTTAATGCTCCTTGATAAAAACGATTACGATTTTGTTATTGCCTTTGGCGATGACTATACTGATGAAGATGTGTTTAAAGCCCTGCCGGATTCTGCTGTAACTATTAAAGTTGGCGGCAACGTTTCGGCTGCCAAGTTTTACCTGCGTAACCCGGCGGAGGTGAGGAGGTTGCTTTTGAGTTTTACAGAAGCGGTGCCCGTTGATTAAAGTACCTCAAAAACATCCCACGCGTTAAAAATATCAGGCAAGTCATTGAGTTTGTTTCATAGTTAAAGCCGGAAATCGAACATTTACCGGAAAAGATTAATTATGAAACTATTATTAATTGCTGCTTTATCCGCATTTACGATTCCGGCGATTGCTAAACCTGCCGATACTATTAAGGTTGAGCCCGGTACACTCGAATTAAAAAATCTGCAAAGGGGCGATATCAGCTATTTACAATTCGGTAAAAAAATGAAAGACGGTGCTGCAAGCCGCGTGGCCCTGATTAAGTTCAATGTTCAGACCGGCCAATATCATAACAAACCTGCCATTACAGTAACCCAGCAATGGGAGATGGATACCGTTGTGCACAAATGTCTAACTGTTTTCGATGCAAAAAACTTCGGCACACTGTTGCATGATACCTATTGGAAACGCCTGGGTTATTCTATCAGGCTTGATTTTGAAACCAAACAGGTTTCGTACACAAACGTGAATAACAAAAGTGACGTGCCTGATTCCGTGAAATCGGAAGCGATAAAAGACTTTGACGATTCATTTAACAAATACAGCCTGAACTGGCATGCCGATATGCTTATTTATTCGCTCCTGCCTTATAAAGAAAGTCGTGTATTCATCATCAATTATTATGACCCGGGCTTTGAAAAATCGACAGAAGTAGCCTATACTGTAACCGGCAGCGATTTTTTAATCGGCAGCAATGGTGAAAAGATTGAGTGTTGGGTATTAAACAATTACAACGATAACAATGCCCCGGGCAAAGGTTATGAGCGATTTTGGATATCGAAAAAAACGCATGAAGTTTTGAAGCTGGAAAATGATTTTGGTGGCGGGAGAGGGTTTAGGTATAAATTGAAACTGGGGATTGCGGGGTGAGGTAAAAGGCGAAAGGTTAGGTTTTAAAGGCAGAAGATACCTTTTACCTTTCGCCTTTAACCT
>JBDUDE010000273.1:0-1800 GCA_040003105.1 Mucilaginibacter sp.
ATAATATACAAACACAATTTTTTAAACCTAATACATCAGCACAGCCTTTTCGGCCCGCAGCCCGAATATTACTTCGACCTTAACCACTACGGCCCGGTGTTTGCGCTGGTTATTGCACCTTTTACTATTTTCCCCGATGGCATCGGTGCTATTTTATGGGTGATGTTTAACTCGTGGATATTGTACCTGGCCGTGATGAAGTTACCGTTGAACGACAACCAAAAGATGGCAATCTTGCTGATAAACCTGTTCAGTATAATGGGGTCAGCGGGCAATACGCAGGTGAATCCGTTAGTTACGGCGCTGATATTATTCAGTTACACATTTATAAAGAACAAACAGGATTTTTGGGCGGCTCTAATGATAATGATCGGCACGGCCATAAAGCTCTACGGCATCGTCGGGCTTGCTTTCTTTTTCTTTTCCGACAATAAAATCAAGCTGATTTTAAGCATGATATTCTGGACAGTTGTGTTGTTTGCATTGCCCATGTTATTCTCATCACCAGCATTCATCCTAAAAACTTATCATGACTGGTACCCTGACCTGGTGGCAAAAAATGCAACTAATGTTGTGTCATCACGCGGGTATGTTTGTGTAATGGGGATGATTAGCAAAATTTTCCACTATCCCAATTTGCCAAATATGGTAGTGCTGCTACCTGCCCTCGCGGTATTCGGCGCTTCGATGGCGAGGATAAAACACTGGCGAAATGTTCAGTATCAATTGTTACTTGCTGCGTCGGTATTAATTTTTACCATAATTTTCAGTAGTGGTTCCGAGCCGCCAACCTACATTATCGCAATGATAGGCGTTGGGATATGGTTTGTAAACCTCGACCGGCCGATAACCGGTTACGAACGCTTTTTAATAATCTTTGCTTTAGTGCTAACAAATGCACAGTCCGACCTTTTCCCCCGCCCGCTTCGGCTGGCTTACGTTACACCGTACGCATTGATCGCACTGCCTTCGTTTTTAATCTGGTTAAAAATTATTTATGAAATGCTGACCCGAAAATTTAATAACGAGCAAATATCACAGGTGCAAATTAGCGGTTAAAAGGCAACTGATTCTGCTTGCTTGTCACGTCTGTTCATCGTAAAGTTGTCCGGCTATCATAGTTACAGGCAAGCCGAACGCTATTATTAAGGCGGCCATGTTCTCTAAAACTCCCTTTAGCTTAAATGGCTGCGAGTGTATGGAAGTTAGTGGTAATACCGCGATATTCATAACCAGCCAAATAACGAGCCCGGTTGCAATTATTAAAACAACCCGGTACTTTACCAGTGCTATCAGCTTTGGGTAAAGCAGGAAAAATATTATCGCCCAAACAAAAGCAATGCAATAATGAATTAATATACCGTAGAAAATAGCGCTTGTACCAATACTGAAAGCGGCAGCGCCAAATATACCGCTCGCAATAAATTTAAATATGATTGCTGCCGGGACTTTAAAATTTATCAGCAGCGCTAAAATGGCGTCTAAAGTACCTGTTACCATTCCGGTGAAAAAAATCCAGCCGGCCAAATTCTTGTTTTTTACCTGTTCCATGTAGTGATATTGTGTTAAATACCGCCAAAAATGCACAATGACGTAAAAACAAGCAATTCACAACCTGTACATGTTTAAACAAGTTGATACAAGGTAGAATAGTCTCAAGTCGAAAGTCTTAAGTTCTAAGTCAGAAAAAGCCGCAATGCGATTTTCGGCTTTTGAATATAATTATTGACATAACAATTGTATAAAATCGAGTAGGAAAGTAGGGATTAGTTCCCTACTTGTCCTCTCACACCACCGTAC
>JBDUDE010000806.1:0-5953 GCA_040003105.1 Mucilaginibacter sp.
TTACTGGCCGATGTATTACCCGACCGGTATGGCAATGCTTTAATAAATACCTGGCTCGCTCAGCAGGGCCGTCCGGCCGATAGCATGAATCCTGTTGAAATGCTTTGCTTTATTGGTAAGCGAGGCATGGGAGCGTTGGAATTTGAACCTGTGCAGCCTAAAAGCGCAAATACAACCACAAAAATTGAGTTGGATAGCCTCGTAGATATTACCCGCCAAATACTCGGCAACCGTGAGGGTTTTGAAACCGACTTATCAAAAGATGAGCATAAGGCGCTAGTGGATATTCTAAAAGTGGGCACATCGGCTGGTGGCGCAAGGGCAAAGGCAATAATTGCATATAATACGGCAACCGGCGAAGTGCGCTCGGGCCAGGCAGAAGCGCCTGAAAGCTTTACCTATTGGCTGATCAAGTTTGACGGCATTGAAGATAGCCAGTTCGGCGCATCATATGGTTATGGTCGTGTTGAAATGGCGTATCATTTAATGGCGAAGGATTGTGAAATAGAAATGACCGAATGCCGTGTGCTGGAGGAAAACGGTCGGGCTCACTTTATGACCAAACGGTTTGACCGCGCGGACGGCAATGAAAAACTGCATGTACAAACCTGGTGCGCTTTGGCCCATCTCGACTATCAAAATGTAAACGCGTATGCCTATGAACAGCTTTTTCAAACCATGCGCGAGTTGCGCCTGCCTTACCCGCAAGCGGAGCAATTATTCAGGCGGATGGTATTTAATGTGCTGGCCCGTAACTGCGATGACCATACCAAAAACTTTGCATTTACCATGAATAAATCGGGACAGTGGCGGCTTTCTCCGGCGTATGACCTTTGTCATGCCTATCGCCCGGGGAGCATTTGGGTAAGCAGGCATGCCCTTAGTGTAAATGGAAAAAGAGAAAACATTGGCCGGGAGGATTTTTTAATCCTTGCCAGGCAAATGAATATCAAAAAAGCAGACCGTATTGTTAGCCAAATAAATGCGGTTGTAAAAAAATGGCCGGTATACGCCAGCAATGTAAATGTGGAGCAGAAGCAAAGCGAAGCAATAGGCAAAACGTTGGTTCATTTCTAAACAAAAACGACGACTTACAGTTACTCAATAACATACCCGTGTTATTATGGAAAAGTTCGAAATTTCGGTAACCAGCAATAATCAAAACTATCATTTAGAGGTGCGCGATTACATGCATCATAAAGATGACCAATGCAAGTTTGAAGTGTTTAAAGACGGTCAGTTTATAGGCAGTTTTGAACCCGATGGACACCGGGGTTTGCATATTTGCAAAAACACCGGCATTGTTGATGAAGCAGTTTTGCACCAGGTTGCAGAACAACTGGAATCGTATAATCTTTTATAAGGCATTATGATGCACTTACATCATAATTGATATTTCAGAAGTTCACTGCATTTGGTTTATAGCACGCCCGGGAAAATGCTTGATCCAATGGTTTGTTATTTTTTAAAGTAACCATGCTTTTTTAAAAGCGATATTTGACGGCTGAAGGTGATGTAAATTGGGCGGTGACCGTGAATAACCGCATCCCTGTCAGCTGTAATTATAGGGAGCAGGTTATTGGGCAGGTGGTGAGGAAGAAGCTTTGAGATAAAAAACAATAGTGGGCTTGCAGGTAGCGTTAACTTATAAGCGTTCCATTTTCTCGCATTGAGCACCCGTAATGTCATAAAACACACTCATTATCAACATGTTACATTTTTTAAGTATCTGATAGTCAGAATTTAATATCAACCTTCATATCGGGCTCACATTTACTCGATTTATACCCGGATGGTAATCTTTTTGACGTAAAGCAGCCAGATTGGAATAAATATAATAAGTACCATTAATAAAGCGCCGGCCAGGGAGGCATTTACAGGGGATAAAAACGGCACAAACAAGTGGTTGTACATGTAAGACCAAAGACTCGTTTTTTTTCCGTCAGAGGTAACCTGTATGCCCGTTAATATGGCCGGGATAAAGTCGGCCAGCAAATAGGCTGTTATAGCGTTTCGCCCAAAAGCCAGGAAAGGCGGGGCTAGCCTGCGGTAGTTTTTTACGTCGATCAGCCAATAACACAATGCAAGTATCACTACAGCAATTCCACCGGCATACAGCACAAACGAACTTGTCCACAGCGCTTTATTGATAGGGAAAAACTCGTTCCATATTAAACCGGCAATAATAAGTATTACACCGGCGCCGGCCATTTGCAGGAGCTGCCTGCCGGTTTTTGTCCTGTCCTTTTTAAGCCATGTGCCGGTTAACAAGCCTATTAAACACGTACCAATAGCAGGGATTGTACCCAGCAAGCCTTCAGGGTCCCACGTTTTTGAATCGGCCCAAAGATGGTTGGGCGTAAATACCAAACGGTCGAGCCAGGCGCCAAGGTTTGTTGCTGGCTCCAGGTTAGCGGGTCCAAAGCCTGGTACCGGCACCAAGGTCATTATCAAATAATAGCCAACCAGGCAAACGGCAGCAACCCATACCTGTGTGCGCACATTAGTTTTAATATAAAGGAAAGCCGTTATTCCAAACACAACAGCTATACGCGGCAACACCCCGGGAATCCGCAAATGAGTGAAATCAAAATTACTGATGAGCCGTAACGTGTAACTAAGAGCGAGAATTGTAAGTGTACGGCGCAGAATGGAAAGCAGCAGCTTACTGTGGGTTGCTGGGTCGTCTTTTTTTGCTTGCATGGCATAAACAATAGATACCCCGACAATGAATAAAAACGATGGAAACACCAGGTCGGTAGGTGTGCAGCCATTCCATTTTGAATGTTCAAGCGGCGGATAAATGTGTGCCCAATCGCCGGGATCGTTTACCAAAATCATAGATGCGACCGTAAAGCCACGAAAAAAATCGAGTGAAAGTAACCTTGTTTTTATTGCGTTATCGCCGATCGCGGTTTTCATGTAGTGATTTAGCTGCGTTTTTATCTACTAAGATATATAATCCGGGCAGATGTATTTCAAATTAAATTACCCTGCAACGTTTTCACCGGGTTACCCCGCTGTAATGAATGATGCTGCAGCCATTTATCCTGTTGCTGTTGCATCAAGTTCCCGGTTTGCCAGGCCATTACTTTTGCTTCGAGGCGAGTGAGGCAAAGCTTTTTATTTTCAAGCTGCGAGCGGCTGTCCATAGCAAAAACCTGCATGCCAGAGGGAATGTGTATTCCACGTACCGCGGTTTCAACCTTGTTTACATTTTGGCCGCCGGGGCCGGATGCACGGCAGGTCCCGAGCTTTATATCCTTGATATCCCAGGCGGGCAGCTCTTTAATATCGAAACATTCGATGCCTATAAACCAGTTTTTACGTTTATGATTTTTACGGAAGGGGCTTTGACCTATCCATTGTATAGAGCCTTTCCATTCCGCAATAAAAGCATCTGGATTTATGGCGATTAACATTATTGTGGCTGATAGGAGGGTATTTTCTTCATCGCCCTTTATATTCTCCAACACTTCGGCTTCAATCCCTTGCTGTTTTGCCTGTTTTAGTATGAGTTGTTGCACAAGGGCAACTACCCGGCAGCATTCTGCCGGGCCTTTGCCTGCTGTAATTTGTAGTATTACTTTTTTCATTCTTTTAATCTTTATTCATTCTTGCAATGCGGGGGATAAACTTTCCTTGAATATCCACCAGTTCTTTTTGCGCCTGCATCACTGTTTCAATGTCCTTATAGGCCAGCGGGTTTTCTTCCACGCTGCCACCGATAAGCTCAACATCAGCATTTGCCAGCATTTTTTTCATGCCCGATACTGTCATGCCGTCTTTCGCCTTTTGCCGGCTCATTGCCCGGCCGGCGCCGTGCGATGCTGAGCAAAGCGCACTATCCACTCCCCTGCCGCTTACCACATAAGCCGGCGTTGTAATGCTGCCCGGTATGACCCCCAGCTCGCCGGAATGTGCCGGTGTCGCGCCTTTGCGGTGTACGATTACTTCCCTACCATCTGCCAGCGTATCCTTCCATGCAAAGTTGTGATGGTTTTCTATCACCATAACAGGCTTTATGCCTACAGCTTTTAACAGGTTAGCGTGTATGCGTTCGTGGCAAGCTTTGGCATAATCGCCCGCAAGGGTCATGGTTAGCCAATATTCCTGGCCTGCTTCGCTGTCCAAATCGAGCCAGGCCAATTGTTGGGCATTGCGGGGCAGCTTGCAGGTGTTCATCGCTACCTGCGTATAATATTTGGCAATAGCTGCGCCTAAACCCCGGCTGCCGGAGTGCGATAGCAATGCCGCATACCTTTTACCGGGCAAACCAAGTGTGTTGTTTTCCGCAAGTTCAATCTCGCCAAATTCCACAAAGTGGTTTCCACTGCCCGACGTTCCCAATTGTCTTACCGCCTTGCCCCGCAGCTGCTTAAGGAAAGGAATTTGCCCAAAAACCGGGCTGTCCAATACTTCATGTTCCTGCCGGGTATCAAGCCCGCCTTCCATACCAAAATGGGTGTGATTTTTTAAGGCCTGTCTTAGTTGGTAATCGTAGCGTTTAATAAATGCATCGGTTTCGTCAATAATTGTAAGCGCCATGCGGCAGCCAATATCCATACCAACGGCATAGGGTATTACCACATTGTCTGTAGCCAGGACACCGCCGATAGGCAGACCGAAGCCCGAGTGCGCGTCAGGCATTAAAGCGCCCTGCGCGCTAACCGGCAGCAGCATGGCCAAATCCATCTGTTTTTTGGCCACGGCTTCAATATCCTTGCCGCCATAAACTTTATATGGCGCTGGTGAAGTGCGCAAATCAAACGTTTTAAAAGCCGGCTCAGTAATTTTGCCGATTACTTTTGCGGCTATTTTGCCGGTCACCCCGTCATCCAGGTATTGTTCGGGGTTGTTTTTAATGTCCGTAAATACTTCGATAATTTGGTTATTGGTATGGTGTTTAAAATGTTTGGAGGCTATGCCAAGCGCCAGGCTTATCAGCTGGTTATTGGCAAAGCCTATTTTTGTTAAATCTTTTGTTTTTAAATTGCCCATGTGGGTTATGTTTTTTTAATCCATGTATTCATCTTGAATGTGACACATGGGTTTGTTTTTTAATTTGTTAATGTATTTTGGCTTGTCAAAAAAGTCGGTGTACCAACTACGGCGTCCCCGACCTCTTGTTAGCCGGTCAATCCTGGCTTTTAAACAATTATTTTCAATGTGGTTATCAATAGCTTTTATTTCCTGCTCCAACACCTCATCAATCATTTTCACTTCGTAAATAATGTGTGGTTTTACGGCCAATACAAAGCGCCAGGGTTCAGCGAACAAATAGTTTACTATAACTCTTCTGTGCCATTCAGAAAATCCTTCGTACCGATAAAAACACAACTTTTCAGCATCAGTTAATTTTAGTTTATTGCCAAACCATTCATCTTCATATATCGGTCTAAGCGTTTGCGGCCGCTCTTCATAATGATAACGCCCCTTCTTTCGTATCCGTTGTATAAAGCTTTTGCCGTGATAATATTCTAACGTATTTATCTTATCCAAAACTCCCTGGTAAAATGCCGCCTTTGCACTTTGCTGAACATCTTTGCGGAGCACAAAAAACCGTTTCCATCCTTTCTGATAGGGATGCGCTAACGGTATCATTGGCAGTTCGCGTTTCTGTTTCCAAAGCAAGTCTTGGTGTTTATCCAACTGTATTAATTGTCTATCGCGGTCTTTTTTAACAAGCCGTCTTTTTTGCCGTGCCGATTTTAAACGGTACGGCATTTCATGCAGGTCCATAAGGCTTCCTGTATTAAAATTTTAATATTGATTTTAATTTGAAATGATTCATCCCCGGGTTAGGGATATACCCTTTGCAGAAGCCCGACAGCCTAACGGATTTATGGCAGCACAAAAAACTTAACGATTACAAAAATATAAGCGGTTATTTGTCTTCAAAAAAATTGAAAATTAGCATTTTGCCTGCCTGTTAGGCAATGAGCGAAAGGGG